>JAPORK010000440.1 GCA_026710285.1 Endozoicomonadaceae bacterium
ATACGCTCAAAATAGTAAAAAATCACACCAAAAAAACAATAGATGTCTTCTACGTGCATAAGTTCGCTCTATTTTTTAGGGTATGAAATATTCGGGCTAAAAAAGCCTATATCAAAAATGCCAAAGCGATATGTAAGGTACATCTGGATATTGAAATGGAGACTGGCACTGGCAAAACCTATTGTTATATTAAAACCATCTTTGAAATGAATAAGAGTTATGGTTGGAGCAAATTCATTATTGTAGTACCAAGCATTGCCATTCGTGAAGGAGTCTGTAAATCATTACAGATTACCGCAGATCACTTTCTGGATGCCTACAGCAAACGTGCTAAATTTTTTATCTATAACTCCAGGACCGGTTTGCATAATCTGGAAAGCTTTTCTTCCGACAGTGGCATTAATATTATGGTGATTAATATTCAGGCATTTAATGCTTCGGGCAAGGATAATCGCCGTATCTATGAAGAGCTGGATGACTTTCAATCCCGTCGCCCTATTGATGTAATTAGTGCCAATCGCCCTATTTTAATTCTCGATGAACCTCAGAAAATGGAAGGAGATAAAACCATTGAATCTCTGGCTAAATTTAAGCCGCTGATGGTGCTGCGCTATTCTGCCACCCACAAAACAAATCACAATCAAATCTATCGTCTTGATGCGCTGGACGCTTATCGTGAAAAGCTGGTTAAGAAAATTGCTGTCCGTGGTATCTCTGTAAAAGGTTTAAAGGGCAGTCACAGTTATTTATATCTGGAACGTATTGAGGTTTCTACAAAGGCACCACCGGTTGCTTACATTGAATTAGAAATAAAACAAAAAAAAGGTATTGAACGAATAACGCGTAAACTGAAGCACAGAGATAATCTATTTGGTATTAGCCGTGATCTTAATCAGTACAAAGGTTATGTTATTTCACAAATTGATGCAGTTAAAGATACAGTAGAATTTACCAATGGGGAAATACTCACTGTGGGCGATGCAAGAGGCAATATTAATGAAGAAACTCTCCGACGTATTCAAATTCGTGAAACCATCAAAGCGCATCTGGACAAAGAAGAACAGCTTTTTAGTCAGGGAATTAAAGTGCTGTCTTTGTTCTTTATTGATGAAGTGGTCAGATATCGTGATTATGATGCAGAAGATACCAAAGGTTTGTATGCACGCATGTTTGAAGAAGAATATGCTTTGCAGATTAAGGAGAAACTTAAAGAGTTACAGTTACCTCTGAATGAACAGTATCATGATTATTTAAAAAACATTACTGTACAGGATACGCACAAAGGTTATTTCTCCATCGATAAAAAAGGCAAGATGGTGGATAGTGTGAAATCAGCTAAGTCTGAACGGGCAGAAAGCACAGATGTAGATGCTTATGATCTGATTTTAAAAGATAAAGAAACACTACTCTCTTATCCAACAGAAAAAGATTGTCCGGAATCAGTTGCACGCAAAAATGTACGCTTTATTTTCTCTCATTCAGCGTTAAGGGAAGGCTGGGATAATCCTAATGTTTTTGTTATGTGTATGCTCAAACAAAGTGATAATACCATTTCACGTCGGCAGGAAGTAGGTCGAGGTTTGCGTATCAGCGTAAATCAAAGAGGTGAGCGGCAAGACCAGTCTGCAACCGTACATGAAACCAATGTGCTTTCGGTAATCACCAGCGAAAGTTATACTGATTTCATCAAAGGGTTGCAAACTGAAATTGCTGACAGCCTGGCAGCACGTCCCCGTAAAGCCAGTAAAAATTATTTTCTGGGTAAACAACTAAAAACAGAAAAAGGACCGGTAACTGTGTCAGAAGTAATGGCGAACAAAATCCACCAATACCTGGAAGAAAACAATTTTGTTGATCATCATGATGAAATTACACCTGCTTATCATCAGGCAAAAACCGAAGGTGCATTGCCCGCTCTGCCTGAAGCGCTTCAATCCTATAGCGAACCGGTATTTCAGCTGATTGATAGTGTGTTTAGCAATGATCAGCTACCGGATATTACTAATGACAGAGCAACTAAAAAAAATCCCTTAAACATTGAGAATTTTCATAAAAAAGAATTTCAGGCATTGTGGGAAAAAATTAATAAGCGTGCCGTTTATAAAGTTGATTTTGATTCCGGTGAACTGACAAAGCATTGTATTCGTGTCATCAATGAAAACTTAAGCGTTACAGAACTGAACTACCACATAGAAGCTGGGGAACAACAAACTGGTTTTGAATTTAAAAATACAGAGAAGCGCAGAAACAAATACAATGGAACTATTTTTTCACAGGTAAACGGAGAAAGAGATTATGATCTGATCGGAAAAATAGCTGAAGCAACCGTATTAACTCGTAAGACAGCGGCAACTATTTTAAAGGGTATTGCAGCGGATAAATTTGCCTGCTTTAAAAAAAATCCGGAGCAGTTTATTGCAGAAATCTCCCAGCTGATTACCGATCAAAAAGCCGGTATTATTATCGAAGGGTTAACCTATGATGAAACAGGTGATGAGTTTAAGGCAGCAGATATCTTTACAGCATCGCAAAGCCGGCAAGACAGAGCCACTGAAGCGTTAAAACGCCACATCTACAAATATGCCATTACTGATTCAAAAGTGGAAAGAGAATTTGTTAAGTCGCTGGATGTGAGTGAAGAGATAGTGGTTTATGCAAAGCTGCCGGGTGACTTTTTTATTCCCACACCGGTGGGTAGATACAATCCGGACTGGGCGATTTCTTTTAAAGAAGGTACGGTTAAATACGTTTACTTTATTGCTGAAACCAAAGGTTCTATGTCCAGTCTTGAATTGCGGGGTACTGAAAAACATAAAATTGACTGCGCCCGAAAATTTTTTGCAAAAATAACCGCAGCCAACGCAGCAGACAAAGTAAAGTATGATGTTGTTACTGATTATGACAAGCTGATGGAAGTGGTTGGAAAACCCCATGCAGCATAAGGTGGGATGACTTAAACTGCAGTGACTCAGGTTGCACCGGAGTCACTGAAAAGTTAAAATATCACATACGTTTTAGCTTTCAGAAGTGTGCCTGAATCTGAAACACTTAATGCAGAACAGGCATAAGTCACTAAAAAAAGATAGCCTAAAAAAAGATAGCAATGGTTACAAATCAGTTTTACACCGACACGGGTGGTATCCACATTCTTGGCATATGAGTTTATCTGGATCTCCTCCTGTTACCTGTACAAAGGAAATATCAGATAACAAAATTAAAAAAGTAAATACAACATTCTTTATTGTTTTTTTCATAAGCATTTTTTTATAATAAATAATATTGATCTAAAATTAATATTCTGAACAAAATAAAATGGAAAGTAAATCTTTTATTTTGACTCAGGTCAGTAATTGCAACGCTGACCGGGCAATCACGACTTTAATTTCCCCATGTATTGATGAACCAAATCTTTTGCACATACAAAGAACCGTCTTCATTCAGTAACGATTCAGGTACCAGCTTATTGAGAGAACCCACTGTGTAGCGAATCTTACCATCGTTGCCTGCCAGATACATGCCCCACTGAGACACAGAGGCACCATTATCTATTCGATCATACTCTCTGGTAATATACCCCATAAAAAATGTATTTTGTTTGTCTGCTGTATAGGCGAGAATAAAACCTTCCTCATGTTCTTGCATTATGTTTTCAATAGAAACATCCTGAGATCCATAGCCAACGTAAGCGTTGTCATCTACATGCAATAGTTGTTTTACATAAAGAGCGTAAGGAGGGATGTTAAAATCTCTTGCACCCGATGGTAAAAAAAGCTGTTTTTCTGCTTTAATTAATAGATCTAAACCATCTGTATTGATGGCCTTATTACTGTCAGCTGCCAGACCCAATATTTGCGGAATATGTGAAGATGTATAGATATCGGTTTTCCCCTGGTAACTTTCCCACAAGCGGTTAAGGTGTTCATCAGAGGAGATAAACAGGCTATCACCTCTGAGCTGATAACCGGCAGCATCAATACCAAAATAAGACAGAGCACTTTCAAATAAAGTGCCTTCAGATGAAGAAAAACTCATTGTAGTAGCATTAATGCTGCTACCCACGGCTGCCAATGCAATGACCGCTGTGGTTATACCCATTACCATGCTGGCAATATTCAGACCTTTACTGGCAGGTTCTGCCGCAGCTGCAATATTAACCGCTGCAGCGCACACACCAAAAGCTGTTGAGGCTATAATTGCCTCTCTTGAAGCACCAAAATAAGCCATAACATAACCACCCAACGCAACAGATAGTCCTGTCATCAGGAGATTACCCGTCAGAGCAGACCACTTTCGATGGATTGCAGCAAAGCCCAGCGTACCCGCAAGATTAACTACATGCAAGATACTGCCAATCCATCGGGGTACATTTCCGGAAGGGTCTGTATTCATAACTGGGTTATTACTACCAAAAGCATAACCGTCACCCAGCGGGTCTTCACTGACAAAGTAGCGTTGCTGTGGGCTATAAACTCTGTGACCTGCACCTAAAAATTGCCAGCCGGTGGCAGGGTCTGTTTGTTCGCCATCAAAGCCCTGAAGTATTTGCTGATATAAAGGCAGATCAGTAACAACGTGATCATGCCACACCATACCATAAGGACTATAAATATTGAATTGTTTCAGTTTATAGTGGTTATACGTTACCTGATTTAATACAGCGGTTATATCACCTTTATAATTTTTTTCATAATAATCATGAATAATACCATTGATCGTTTTAGCATTTCCAAGATAGCCGACAATCTTTATCGTATTGTCGGTGTTAACAATTTTTTCTCCCAGCAAGTGTTTATGTATATAAAACAGATAACGGATGTCATTATTAGCAGTGATTTCTTTAACTTCTCTTTCACTGCCATCATAAACATAACGACTATGTTGTCCGGCAGATGTAACGACACTGGTTATTTCATTAAAAGCATTATACGTCATATGGCTTTTTGATCCATCTGCTACCATATTACCACTGGCGTCATAAACAAATGTATGTATCTGCTGCGTTTTATGATTCCACTGTGTTGTAACGTTTTGTAACCGTAATGGTACTTTATCATCGTAATTATAAGTGATAACTTTGCTCAAAGTCCTGGTTTTATCAGCATTGGTTAATAATTCCTGCAATTTTGCTATTCTGTTAAATGGATTAAAAGTATACGTTTGTCGGGTAATAACCGGTGCTTCTTTAAGATCTGTATCCTCAAATTCAGTGTCTCTTGGACACAGCGGTAAACCAGCTGATCCTGAACAATTGACCGTAGTCAGATTATCCAGTTTATCATACTGATAACTTAATCTGGCTTGCTTATTATCTGATGTATTTTGTATTAAAGTAGTAATGTTACCCACCGAATCATAATTAAATTGCCATTGTGACAATAATTTTCCTACCAGCAGATCAGTTATCTTATCCTGTTCACCATAATCATTATAGTGAATGGTTCGCTGCATTCCACTGCCATAATCAACTACAGCAATACGGGAAAAACCATCATAAGACGGAGCAGTTATTTGTTGTGGGTCGGTATTTACGGATCTATAATAAGTGCCGTTTATGCGACCAAGATGATCATAAGTAGTTTGTATGCTGTTGCCGGAAAGATCAGATACACTAATAACCTGGCGGTTACGATTATACTCCCACTGAAAACGGTAATCCGAATAACTGTTTTTTCCTGTATGGATCAGTTGTTGTAATTTTCCATCATCACTATACCTATAAGTACTGGTACCGGTCAAATCAGTTTTTTTTACGGGAAGCATGGTCAACGGATCATAAGCAATGGTCAAAATTATTTTTCCATCCACAGATTTACTTACAGGTAATGCTAAACTATTATACTTCCATGCAATAATATGCTTTGATGGTGTGGTTATTGTACGCGGTTGTCCATCTGCTGTATAAGTATAAAACGTTTGGTGTTTATCTTCTCCGGCTTTCCATAGCAGTTCTCCGTCTGAATTGTAATGGGCAGAAAAAAGTAAATATTGATGAGATTCATTGGCTGGTTGTACCCATTTTTCAATAACTTTATCAAGCAGATTGTAAACATTAAAGAGGGTCTCTCCATGTGGATTAGTAATAGCAGTAAGATGTCCTATACTATCATAATGCTTAGTTACTATACCACCATCCGGTGTAGTAACTGCAATCACTCTGCCAAAACCGTCATAGCGTGTTGTTGTTACTTTTGCTTCCGGCAATTTATCACCATCAAGGCATAATTTTTTTAATGAAGACGAAGGATCGATAAAAGCAGGTAATACAGCCTGCATCACCGGTTTATCCAGCAGATTGCCACGTACAACAGAAAGAGGAGAACGCTGACCTTTTGCATCTTCTGTATAACTGATAGTACAACGATCAGGGTTATCGTATTGCTTAATATTTATTTCTCTGTCTGGTAAATGAGTGCGAACCGGTCGATCCATAGCATCATAATCAAACGTCGTTATCAGTTTATTTTGGTGGTCTGACTGATCGGCTATATAAACTGTTTTACTGGCAATTCTTCCATAGGAATCATAGGTAATACGCTGTGTTGGTCTCCATCTGTTTGCTGCAGCTTTTCCATCTACTGTGAGTGCTTCAGTAAAAATATTCAGTTTGTCTCCTGCACCATCAAAACGAATCTTTTGCTGTAAGCCATTAGCAGTAGTAACAATAACCTGATTAAGTTGTGGCGATACAATATAATTATACTGTTCCTTTATTATAAATGCAGGTGCTGCAGAGAGTATTTTTTCAGTTAACCTCCCCCAGTGATCATAATGGTAGCGGATAACTTTTTTTTCTTCAGCATCAATCTGTTTGAGTAGCTGATTAGTGAATAGACTGATGGTTTGTATGGATGATTTTTGTACTTTTTTATTACCCAAGTCAATGGTTGTATAGATGGTTTTTTCAGAATGATCTGCATTGATCGTATAATAATAATTTTTAGTTAAAGTGGTTAGTTGATCTTTTTGTACACTATTTCTGCTGAGTATTTTCTGTTTTAACAGACCATAAGTAAAGTTATTATTTACATTATCATAATAAATGTATTTTGTTGTCAGTCTGTCATTGTTTGTTTGTACAACTTTCTGTGCCAGTTTTAAAATATACCCATGACCATTGATATTCGGCTCTTTACGATAGTAATTATGCAGTGTTATGGGTGACAATGCAGGTAGATCAGGTATTTTGGCAGAAGGATAGCGGGTAACAAACTCTGCCAGTGAACGTAACCGCCATCCGTCAGGTTCTGCCGGGCAGGCGATATCTCCTTGTACAGGACAATAACTTATCTTTTCTGTACGCCCATAAGCATCCGTTTTACTGATGATTCTTCCTATATTGTCATAGGTATTATACTGCATTTCTACAGCATAATGATCTGAACTCTCTCCCCAGTCTTTTGTTACAACCTTCAAAGGTAAACTGTAAGTGTCTGGCAGGTTTTCAAAACTGGTGTATGCGCATCCATCCAATTTATCTTTGTAACAAAAAAAATTATGTGTTTGTGAAATTAAATGGTCATTACTGTCACTGATTATTTGTGTGTCAATCAGTAAATGATATTTATTGTAAGTTTGTATCTGTTTTATAATGCCATTATCTTTTGTTGTTTTGTAATTATATTGGATTGGTGCAGAAAATAAAATATCCTGTTCTTCTTTTGGTAATATTGTCAATCCTGAATTGAACGCTAAATAATTGTGTTCACTGTTACTGGTTTGACCGTAAGTGTAACGAGTGATCCTTATCGGTTGTGCTGCACCCGGAATGACCATTTCCTGAACAACAACACACAACGCACTGAATTGTTTGTTATGGTTTAATGCAATTTTCATGGCATTAGTACAGTTATAATGCATCTCTTTTTCTAAACCGGTTGGATAACTGACTTTGGTTAACAAAAGACCAAGATAACTAAAATGTATCTTCCATAATTTTATACTGTTGATGTCAGATAAAGTAACGGTTTGTAATTTGCCGTACAGGCTATGCAACTGAATATTGACTAATTTTTTATCACTACTGGTACTTGAAATTGTAAGGTAGCCTTTATTTCTGGTCAAAGTTATCTTATGCCCGTCACCATCGCTTATAGCGCTTAATCTATGTAAACCTGGCAGATAAGAAAATCTCACATAGTAACCATCTTGTTGTTCCAGAAGAACTTCATAACCGTCATGATCCAGTGTTTCTCTTAAGCCATTGGTATAAGTGATAACAAAATGACTCTCTTTACTGCCTGTAATCTGAATATCCCGTAGCTTGTGATAGCGGGGCCACCAGTTACCGTTCGGCTGTTGCTGTAAAATAAAAATTTGCCCCTGTGATGTAGACAGCTGATTATTTTTTGGATTGAAGTGGGTTAAATTCCAGCTCCAGCCAGCACCAATTCCATCTGGATCAGCTATACTGTCACTGTTGTAATTAACATCCAGCGTTATGTTGGGACCATGATTAAGATTACTAATAAGGCTGCCTACTTTTACATAAGCAGACAATGTACCTGTACGTGGATCGACTTGTGTCCCCCATGATTTATGAAAATTAAAAGCGTTAGACCATACAGAAGTATGATCTTCTGCAGTGGCAGTGTAAAACAAATTTTTCTTTTGATTGACTTTATTCACTTTCGAATGCAGATCACTGTTATTACTATTTGCATCTGTCTTTTTTAATAATGTTTTCAAGTTGATTAATCTGCTGTCTTGTTTGTTTAACAGGTCTTTTTTCAGGATAATTTTTGCCTGACAATTTTCAGTAGTAAAGAGTAAAAAAAGTAAGTAAAGGGTTAAAAAAACTTTATTATATGTATAATATTTTTGGTACATTATTGGGTGACTTCATAAATAAACTGGTTAAAGATAATGAGTCATTTAACCTTAGCAAGCGGCTAAGGTATCGTTAAATTGTTAAAGTGTTTTATAATTTTTGAACTGAAGTATACAGATATACTGTTTGTTGTCTGTTTCTCTATGGTATAAATTTTTCTGAGTATATCAAACCGAATCTGAAGATCAATTTTAGTTCAGGTATATTCAATTGTAATTATTCGAATTGAAGTCACAGTTTAATAAAATTTTGCTTCATATTATTGTCTTGCATTAATACACGAAAACTGGAAGCAGAGATTAGCTGTGATCTTACTCACTAATTTCTTTCAAAACTTTGGTAAAAGTTTGTTTTGCTCTTTCCACAAGTTTAGTATTCTTCTGTCGGGCTTCCTGTTTTTCAGCGCTAATCTCATGAAATCTCTCATCTTGATTTAAAAGTTGTACTATTTGCATGCGTTTTTCCATACAGTGAAGAAAGAGTTTTAGATAATACTTGTACTGTTGTATAAGTGCTTTATATTCTTTACATTGATCCGTTATCAGTTTTGCAGAAAATTCAAATAAGTGATCTGACTGTGTAGTAATGTGTAAGTTTATTACCTTATCAAGATATTTCTCATAGTTCTTGATTACTTCGCAAACAGACGGGGATTGACTAAGCGCAACGTCTATATGCTTCATGAATTTTAAATAATCTGATTTATCCAGTACATAAGTTTTATTAGCTATGGCGGTGTCCATTTTCATTGATATCTCCAGCAAATTGTTGAGATTTCTTGAAGTATCTTTCAGTAATGGATGAAGGATTTGTACACCAGCTTCTCCCATATTGAGTACAGCCCTGTCAGCAACAGCGTTATTTCCTTGTTTGATTGCATTATGGTAAATTGTTTGTAACTGCGCAATAGCTACATCAGGGTGAGATATCATTGCACTTTCAGCTTCATAGAAAAGCTTATCTGTCTGGCTTAATACTTCTGTTTCACTGGCTAGTTTTTGTTGCTCAGGTCTGTTTTCAGCTTCTGTTAGCCATAAAGCACTGGGTGGTGTAAAAGAAGATTTTGGTTGTGATTTAACTTTTTTTACTTTAATAAAAGAACTTTGATTATCAGACAGATGATATTTAGTTTGACTGACGGCGCTTACACTGTCAGCAGGTAGTAAATTAACTGATGTTATCTGATTGTTTCTGATTAATGTAAACAGATCATCTATCCAGCATGGAGGTATGATTGCCTTATAAACTAACTCTGCCCAATGATCGGAGAACGGTCCGTTAAAAGTAAACTGAGCAATTGCAACCAGGTTTTCCTTGCTCTGTTTCCATTGCTCCTCAGCGACCGTTTCATTTTTCAGACAATCTAAATTATCCTGAAAAGAATGCCGTGCCATTGAGATACAAATATCTGCACATGTAGCAGTTAAAGGCATCGTCTGTGGATCAAAGCTGAAGGTTAGATAGTCATTATAGCAGATATCTCTTGCGGATATATTGCAAAAAGAGGGAGTTAACAGCGCAAGTGCCTGCATATAATCTGTATTTGTTGACCAGGGGTTATCGCCTTGTCGCTGCTGATCGACCAGATTAAAATATTCTGTAATTGTGCTACTACAAAGATATTTTTTAATCGTACTTTCCACACTATTCCAGCGAGCTATGCTTTTAGTGTTTTTGTTGTCAGCAGGCTTTAATTGTCGAATCTCTGCATAGATAGTGGCAAAAAAAATCATTACATCCAGACAAGTTTTTATAGGGTCTCTTTTATTATCCTTTGTCTTAGAGTCGAGTCGGGTATAACAGACCTTGAGATGGCAAATACTAAAAAACGTTCGTTTCAGCCAGTCATTTATAAAATTGTCCATGAGTTTGGTAATAGCTGTCACTGTGGTTGTTACACTGCTTTTCCCACTGATAGCTTTTTTGGCAAGGCTGAGGATTTCAATCTGTTTTTCATCCACACATGTGTAAAAACAATCACTATAAGCCAGTGAGATTCTTTGTAAAGGTTCGTGCCAGGATAATAAAAGCTTCACTTTCCTGTCATCAGTACGAAAAGAGGGTTTTCTGAGTATGTATGATTGTAAAGGATGATGGCGGAGATAGTCATCGTATCTGGTTAGTAAATCTTCAACCTGTTGTTTCCACTCTTTAATATTTTGAGCAGCAGATTCAAGATGACTAAAATTCAGATTTAAGTCTTTTCTCTTATTATATAATAGTGCTGCTTTTGCTAATAATCTTCCGAGCTTATCAATTTCTTCCAAATAAGTGAGAGAATTCATCTTTTTTATCTCATTTACTGTTATATTTTGATTCCACGCCTGAATGGTGGTTTCAATTTCTGCAGGAAGAGTCGGTAATTCAGTATTATTGTTACCGTTGTTGCCTAAAGAGGTAGTGATATTTACCTGATCTGTTGTAAACTCCTGCTCTTTCTTCGGTGTTAAAGGGCAGGGTTCTGTCATTTTTAACTCACTCTCACTGATCTTTTTGCTTTTCAGGATTATGTCAAGATTCGCTCCTATTATTTTTACCCAGTCAGGATATTTCTCTTTTTTACTTTCTATCCAGGATTGTTTAATGGTTAACAACCTGGTCAGTACAGAGAGATAGTATGGTGGCCAGGACGGGGTGTCAGTTCCTGTTGTAAATCCTAAAGATACTGACCATCCTGAAAGCAATGAACTAATCCGCGAGACCGGGGCAGAGATTTCTATCCGTTCCAGCCAGAACAGTAATTGACTTGTTATTATAATCGTTTTTCTAGTGTATTCATCATCTAATTCACAAAAAAAAGGATTAAGATAGTGCAAACACCTGTTAACCATTTCTATATCTTCTGCTGCAGGTTTAGATTGTTTATTACTGATCAACTGCAGTCTTTCTATCATGTATATACAGGCTATTCGTATATCCTCCGTTACAGGTCCGCCTGAGTCATAATCTGCTCTTTTTAGTAATTGAGTTAAGTCAGAATCTGTTATTTTTAATAATTGCATAAAAGATGTGCTGCATATAATAGATTCAAACTGATTTCTTTCTTCGCTTATTGCCGGGGAGACAGGTTTTTGCTTAAGATGTGCAATATGATCATTTATCATGTTCAACAATAGCCTGACATAGTCAAAAAATGCATTTTTTCTATCCCAATTATTTGGATAGAAACTAAGAGATTTCATGATTTTTAAATGTTGCGCAATTTCTGTTGATAGTTTGACAAACTGTTGTTCTTTACATAAGAATGCTTCTTTACTATCTACATAAAATATTTGCTTACAAAGTTTCTGGTTATAAACTAAGGTGGACGTATAAAAAAGGATGTTGCCAGTTATTTCATGGTGCATTTTCATATAATACATTTCAGATGGATCAGGTTTGTAATCAGGTTGTACAGCCATTTTTTTTAACAGGCTGTTTATCCAAGTTAATTCATCTGCAAATTCATCCAGATAACTGAGATATTGTGATCTTAAATCCACGGCCTGAAAAAAAATATTTATTACCTTTTGTTTATTTTCTAATGTCATTTCCCCATTTGCAGGAAGTTTTAGTCGTTGATCTAACCTGCGCAGATGACGTAATTTATTCCATAACTGCATAAAAGGTCTGCCCATCCAAATCCATTGATTGGGTGTTGTTACGGGTACAGGCAGGTTTAAAGTTTCGGTCAGATAATCCTTTGTATCGTAATATTCTTCAGTGTCTGAATCGGTTGCAAAAGCACTGCTAATTTTAGCAGCAGATGGGGGTAATTCAGTGATTGCTGTCCCGGACCGTAATGCTAATGGTTGCATTTTTATACCTTCAGCAATATGACCTGTTAAATCATCTGCTGAATTTACAGGTACAACAGTTTCTGTTTGTGTTGATACACGACTACCGGCGAAAGTTCCAAATAAACGTGTGTCTTCTTGCACTGTTTCTGCATGAGTATCGAATTGTTTTTTAGTATCCGTTCCAACTGTTATAGTTTCCATACCTGTTCTCACTTTCCAGAAATTAATTTAACGCATTTTAGACATCAAATTTCAAAGCAGTGTTCCGGGCTGTTAAAAAAATTGACCAGATTGTTTGTTTTTGATAACTATTTATGCTGTTTTGTCCCGCTGTACCAATTCATTCCCGTCCCTCTGAGTCATTCTCATCTTTGCGGGAATGACGACCACGGATTTATGAAAATAACCGCTTATTAAGCACTAAACTCCCTCAGAGTTTTGGTAAAAGCTTCTTTTGCTCTTTCCACAAGTTCAGTGTTCTGTTGTCGGGCGACCTGTCTTTCAGGGTTAGTCTCAGAAAAATGCTCATATTGTTTTAAAAATTTCATTACTTCCATGCGTTTTTTCATGCAGAGAACGATAAGGCTGAGATAATCCATGTACTGTTTTATAAATGTTTTGCACTCTTTGCACTTATCCTTTATTGCCTTTACAGCATCTGGCGATAAACTCTCTGACTGGGTAATTAAACATGTGTTTGTTGCGCTTTCAAGATACGCCTGATAGTGGTTGATTGCCTCTATGATAAAAGCGTGTTGGTCTAGCGTAATTCTTATATGCTCCATCAATTTATCATAATTTTGTTTATCCAGTATGTAAGTTTGATTAGCACTGGCGAGATCCATTTTTTCTTCTATCTCTGTTAAATTGCTGATATTTTTTGGGACATCTTTCAGTAACGGGTAAATAATTTGTGCGGCAGCTTCTCCCATACTAATGACAGCCCTATCAGTAACCGCTGTATTGTTTTGTTGAATTGCATCAGTATGAATGGTTTGTAACTGCTCAATCGCTGCAACGGGTTGAGATCCTATTAATCTTTCAGCTGCAAAGAAAAGCTGGTCTTCTTCACTTTTTATCTCTGTTTTAGCGGTTAATTCTTGTTGGTCAGCGCTGTTTTCAGATTCTGTTCGCCATGCAGCAGTAGGTGCTGTAAAAGAAGATTTTGCCGCTGGTTTAGCACGTACTTTGCTAACAGCGCTTTTATCATCAAGGCTGTCAAACAGTTCATCTTCTTTTTGACTGACGTGCGTTACACTGTCTGTAGGTGATAAATTGGTTGATATTATCTGATTGTTTCTGATCAGTGTAAACAGTTTATCTGCCCAGCTTTGAGTTATTGATTGCTCACAAACAAAATGTAACCAATAATAAGCGATTGATCCATCGAAAATAAACTGAGTAATCGCCACCAGGTTTTCCTTAGCATGCTTCCACTGCGCTTTAGTTATTTGTTTGTTTTCTAGACAATTTAAATGATACTGAAAAGAATGCTGCGCCATTGACAGGATGATATCCATGCATGCAACAGTGAAAGGCATTTTCTCTGGATTAAAACTGAAGTTTAAATAGTCCTTATAACAGATATCTTTTGTGGATTGATTGCAAAAATAGGGAGCCAACAGAGCAACTGCCTGCATGAAATCTTTATTTTCTGACCAGGGGCTATCGCTTTGTCGCTGTCGGTCGATCAGGTCAAAATATTTTTTAATGGCTCCACTACCAAGATATTTGCTGAAAGTACTTTCAAGATTCTGCCAGCGAACTATACTTTCAGCGTCTTCTGTATGGCTGGCAGGCTTTAACTGTCGAATCTCTTCATAGAGGTCGGTAAGAAAAATCATTGCCGTGAAACATGGTATTACAGGATTTCTGTTACAATCTTCAACCGTGTCTCTAAGTCGGTGATGACAGACCTTAAGATGGCAAATACTGAAAAACGCCCGTTTCAGCCAGTGGTTTACAAGATCATCCATGAACCCGGTAATAACTGTCGCTGTCTGTGTTATATCGCAGCTTCCCTCAATCGCCTCTTTGGTAAGTTTAAGGATTTCAGTCTTTTTTTCATCAAGACGTGTAGATAAACCATCACTGTAAGCCAGTGAGAGGCTTTGCAAACTGGCATGTTTCTTTAATATATTTAATGTTTTACTGCCACCTAAAGAGAGGTTTCTTAAAATACATAGCTGTTCAGGATTTACTTTGAGATAGTGCGTGTATCTGGTCAATAAATCTTCAGCCTTTTGTTTCCAGTCCTTAATATTTTGAGGCGCAGATTCAATATTACTAAAATTCAGCGTTAAGCTTTGTTGCTGTTCATTTAATGCTTTTGCTTCTTCTGATAACTTTTCGAGCTGACAAATTTTTTTGCGATAACTGGGAGAATTTATCTTTTGTGTCTGACTGGTTGTTATATTTTGATTCCATTTATGAATAATGATTTCAATCGCTACAGGAAGAGCGGGTAATTTTATTATTTCTTTATTGTTGCTGTCTGCATTGATAACGGTACTTCCCTGAACCGTTTTATCTTTCTGCGCTTGCTTAAATATTACAAAAACAGGTGCTTCAATCTTTAAATCGCTTTGTTTAACTTTTTTTCTTTGCAGGAGTATATCAAGATGCCGGCTAAATATTTTTGTACGCTTAGGATATTGTTCTTTTTTATTTTCCACCCATGACTGTCTAATTTTAACCAATCTTGTCAGTACAGAGATATAGTATGGCGGATAGGGTATACTGCTAATTTGTATTGTAAATCCCATATAGGTTGCCAGTTCTGAAAAATAGGGAATAAGCCAATACACAGGAGGAGGCTCAGAAATCTTTATATCATTAAGCCAAAAAAGTAAAGCGTCTATTGCCAGAAATATGTTTTCAGTGTAGTAGTCATCTGTTTTGCATAAAAGGGGGTCAATACAGTGTAATAACGTGTTAAGTATACTCAAATCCTCTGTTTTAGATTGTTGGTAACTTATAATATTCAGTCTGTCTATGATATAGGGAACAGATGTTACTGTGTTCTCCTCTAAAGTACTGAACAGATAATCGTCTGCTGTTTTTAATAACCCGATAAAAGGGAGACTGCATACAACAGATTTTAACTGATTTTGTTCTTGGTTTATTGTTGAACAGGGAGTCTCTCTCTTAAGTTGGTCAAAACTATAATTCACATTTACAAGAAATTGCGCAAAGTGGCGAAAAAGCGAACATTTTTTATTCCAGATCTTTGGATAGTAGCTATAAAGCGTTATGATATTTAAATTTGCCGAAGCTTCTGTTGATGGTGTGACAAACCCGGATGCTACATCATGCTGATGCGCAACATTAGCTGATAAAAGGTGTTTGGCACCACAAAATATTTGTTCATAAAGCAACCATGTTCTCACAAAATAAGTCGTATAGTGGATAATATGGACTGTTATCTCATAGTGCATTTTCAGGTGCTGATCGTCAAATGCATCAGGTTTGTTATCTTGTTGTTCAGCTATTTTTTTTGATGTGCTCTGTACCGAGAATACTTCATCTTTATATTTATCCAGATAACCAAGATATTTTGATCTTAAATCTACAGCCTGCAAAAAAATATTCAGTGCTTTTTGTTTATTTTCTGGTGTCATTTCAGCATCTGTAGGTTTTTTTGGTAATTGGTCTGAATGCTGCAGAGCACGGAATTTATACCATAAATTTATAAAGGGTCTGCTCATCCGGGAGGCTTGTGCTGTTAAGTGTACAGGCAGATTTAACGTTTTGTTCAGGCAATTCTCTGAATCATCAGACTCTTCATCCTGTGAATCCGTTGCAAAAGCGCTGTTAACGTTACCAGCTGATGGCGATGATTCTGCTGCCACTGTGGGGGAGCATGATTTTAATTGTTGCGTCCTGATATTGTCAGCAATTTTTGCTGCTAAATCATGTGTTGATTCCTCCACCAATCTTGTAGCTTCTGTCTGTACTGATACATGACGACCAGCAAAAATCCCGGATGAGGATTGGTCTGCCTGTACTGTTTCTACAGGATAGCTGAGCTGTCTTTTAGTATCTGTTGCGGTTGTGTTAATTTCCATGCCTGCTTCCATCTTTTAGTCATTAATTAAAAGCATTAGAGAATGGATCTTAAAACTGTGTTCCCGGCTGTTAAAAAATTTAACCAAATTGTTTATTTAATAAACGTAACTATTCAGCCATAAATAATATCACCATCACCTT
>JAPORK010000560.1 GCA_026710285.1 Endozoicomonadaceae bacterium
TATTGAAGAAAATAAAAGTGCTGTAACCATTGTCAAAGCATCGGAAATCTGTCCTGGTGAAAGCTGAGCAATATGACAAAACATCAACAAACCTTGGTCAGACATAAAAAAGCAATGTCCCTGAAGACATTGCCACTAAAAAAAATAATATTCAGTTTATTGCGGGTGATCAGGAAAACTAATCTGTACCCGAGCCTGAAAAAATGATGCGTTTTTTACTGAATTGCTTTTTCCAACAATAAGTTCAAAACACATCGCTTTCTTTAATTTTAGCTTTTTTTTGTTCGAAAACATCTGGTTAAGCCATCTTTCACTGTATCCATCATTAGATCAACACGACCTAACAAGCTGTTTTCGTACTTCGCTTGCATTTTATCAGCAATCTTTTTTGTATTTTCAGCAAAGCATTCTGCATTGCATGCTAATTCTTTAGTATTATTGCTCAGCTGATCTAGTTTGCGACCTCTTTCTTTAACTGACTGAGTTGACTGACTCGATAATTGTTCTGCTCCCGAACTTGCTACGCTCTCACCAGCGAACATACCTGATACTTTAAGCTTGATTTTTCTGAAGCCACCGGTTACGTACACCGATAAGTACACCGATAACTTTTTAAAAAAATTTTTATTTTCAGCTTCGAACTTTTCTTTTGAACCGTTTGCAACAGAAGCTGCTGTTTTCACGTCTACCGGCTCTTTCGTGGATCTTCCTTTTATTTTATGAATCAAGCCCTTAATAGTTTGTGTGACCTTTGAAATATTTGGCATATCGTTTACCTCTCAGTCTATAAAATAATTTAATTTTATTAAGTATTCATATTTAAATTGTTTTTAAGTTATTAATTCTATTGATAATAACAGCTTGCTGATTATGATATTTATACGGAGTAACACTGATATTTTTATTTGGTGATTATTTTTAGAACAGACTGCTTTATTTTTTCTCATTAAAACAGCTGTATTTAGTGTACAGAAACAATAAATCTGTGTCAATACCCTTATTTAAAATACGGTTAATTTATTTTGAGAAATAACAAATAGAATCACTTGATCTTTTCCCGACATAATCCCAAAAGATAAAAAAAGCACTCTGTACCGATTCAATTCTCCCGGAAAAAACATTTATCATTACTGTTATCACAGCTATACCAAACAGTGAAACACCAGATCTGAACAGGGATTGATAGCTTTTACAAGACTGGATACACCATATTTTGCTTTCTGTTTAGGATTAAATAATTGATAATTAAAGATTTTATAAAATAACCCCCACCTATATCCGGTTTATATATAACACGGCTATACACTAAAGCTTCAAAAAAACACAAAATATTTTCACTTTTTTATAGACATATCCTGTAAAATTATGTTTAATATTCACACCCAAGGCGTTAAACC
The DNA here is from genome assembly GCA_026710285.1 of Endozoicomonadaceae bacterium. Lineage (GTDB taxonomy): Bacteria > Pseudomonadota > Gammaproteobacteria > Pseudomonadales > Endozoicomonadaceae > JAPORK01. The sequence continues at coordinate 1,398 of JAPORK010000560.1, forward strand.
GATTTAACAAATGGTAACTAAAGCACGCTCTGTGGGGTCCATAGCTCAGTTGGTTAGAGCAATCGACTCATAATCGATCGGTCGTAGGTTCAAGTCCTACTGGACCCACCACTTAAAACAAGCTCAAATTAATGCTCTTCCAACTGGCAATAATTTTTCTTTCTCCTCAAAAAATCAAACTGGGCAATGAAATCTAAATTTTAAGGACTTACATTTCCGGGGTTAGTGGTCACATACCTTAAAGCATGATCATTGGTTCGTTGATCTTCTCTCGACTTTTCACAAATACCAGAATAACAACGTGACGAACCACAACATATCGCTACCCCAACACAAGCACCTATCACAGCGCCAGCTATTGCTATTCCCAGCACATTTCCTTTATTAGTTTTTTTATCAGTCGAACCGGATTCTAAAGCTATTTCATCTGTAGAAAATGAGGTGCAGCCTCCGGCAGCCGGAATCGATACTGTAATCAGATCTGATCCCATTACTATTTGTTCAGGGCGTAAAAGTGCTACCTGTTCGTTATCATGAACAAATATCCGGTAATTGCTGCTTTGGTCATCATGGATAACTGTACTGCTGTTCCAATTTGCATCCCACTCTTTTGTGGATAATTTGTAGCGAACTACATCAATACAACTCATGTTGCTACAATCATTCAAGCTGGCTACATAGAGCCAGTCATTTTTTACCGTAGCAGTCACCGTATTGTTTGCATGCTCAGGAAGAGAAATACTATCATAGGGTTCGCTGTCAAGAGCAGGCGCCATATCTCTCCTTACAGGCATCCGCAGTTTATATAAATCAATCTCTGTTGAAGTTGCATTTTTTACGAACACCGTATCTTCGGTTAATAGCAAAGGTTGACCGGCAATAGGAAATGTTTTTGCATGATATACACTATTTGCCCCCGAAAGAAATGCAGACATCACTTGCAGGCTTGCACCTTTATCATGACCAGAATAAAGACTGACTAATTGCTCTCTGGTCGCCACCATACTAACTGGCATATCATCTGGCATTACCATTTCATTATTTGCCTTTAGTAACTTCAGATCGTCTTTTTCCAATAGCCTGCGTACCTGAATTAATCCCCGGCTACGCACATCAGCGTTATGAGGATAATCCTGCTGAGAAACCAGCAGCGCATCACCAGAACAATCATACCGACAAACAATTCCAAGTAAGCGATCATCAGGAAGATGACAATTCCTGCATGTTTCTTGCTGATATTTACATATTTTATTCTGAAATCTTATCCAATCGCTTTGATTGGTTGTATGCAATGTTTGTGTATTACATTGCTGTTTAAAACTATCTGTTGCTTCCACACTATCAGCATCCCACAGATCTGCCAAACAGTGATTTAGCTGACAATTTTTTGTAACTGCATTAAACCTGCCTGAAAAAAAAATCACTTCTCCGGTAGCCTGCGTTGCTCTCTGGCAATATTGATAAGGTTCAACAGAAATATTGCGATGTTCAGCAGAACTATCTGTACAGAATAAAACGGCATTTGTGTAAGGCTGGTTACAACGATCAAGATTTTCTGAAATTGTTCTGTTACATTCGTGTAGTTGGTTTTCAGTACCGTTACAAGAAATACTCCCTCCTCTTCCACCTTGCCTACCAAAATCAGAATTGTACGCCAAAGGACGTGCAGTTAAATGAGACAACATCCTTCCGTTGCTAAATCCAAGCTCTCTACAGATAACAGGAGCGACAGAATGAAGATTATTTCGACAATATGAAATAAACCCGTCTGACATATTATAAGTTGTTTCAATTCTTCCAAGACCGCTACATGATATATCTGCACGATGCATGTCAGCACGTTCTCTTTCAGTTAAATGAAAATTAAAAGCATTATATGAACCAGAAGTTGTTTTACAATTATTTGTATGGTTAAGACCAAACATGGGGCTACATTCAATGACTACATCATTACTATGTGTACAGCTATGATCAGTCAAACTCCTGTAAGGGCAAGAAAAAGGCGAAGCCTCCTCACCAGAACAGCTCCACTCCGCAGCAAAAATAGATACACTTTCAGGCAACGGTGTAACAGGTGTATCAACCACATGACCTGTAAGATATCCCAGCTCTTTGCAGGTAGCGGCTACTGCTTGCCTATTAAATCCGATAGAACAGATAGTGTTCAATTCTCCATTTTGGTTGAAATATTCCAGGCGACCTCTGCCATTGCGTGTAGTATCAAAACGTTCATGGTTGTTTGAATTCGGATCAGTTAATCTTATTCCAGGAAGAGAATAAGCCGGAACCTCACTGAGACAGGAAAGAAAAGCCTCTTCATTTCCAGGGCAAGAAGAAGTATTAGTAGCCGTCATCTCGCATAATTTTAGGTCGTTCTCATAACCACTGCACCGTCTGTTTATATGCACCGGAGGAGAATCCAGATTAACCGCCAGCAGTGAGTTTTTCATTGAAAGCCTTGCTCCTTCGTTTTTTGCTTCTTTATAACCCTTTATTTTACAGGCCGCATGGGCTGCTTTTTGATAAAATGTATCTGCACAAACAGCTTTCCACTGTCCCTGTTTAAAAATTTCAACACGCCCCTCATTTACAACCGTGGCCCGGCTCGTGGCATTATCACTTACATTGGTTATTCTTATACTATCTTCTGCAGGCTGAAGATAAGTCGTACCACCAGATGAGATAATTGTTATATCTTTATTGTGATTCTGTTGCATATCTTGAGCTGATTTAGTAATACCTGATACGACAAATGTTGAATTGATAGCATGTTGTCTGATGAACATATAGTTCCCGGTAAATTCAGTTGCTGTTAGTGCTTTATAATCTGGAAGATAACCCTCTATCGTTTTGGTAATCGTCATATTGTGTTGGTGATACTGATTATAATTACCCCCTGCTTCATAAACAATAGGCGAATCAAACAACTGCGCTTCTTTTGCTATAATTGTATTTCTATCTCCTAAAACACGGGTTGCTAACAGACCGGTACCATTAACAACACTTGACTTTGTTGCTTTACCGGAAAAATGCAATTGATTATTACCACCAGAAACAGTTCCAGTGACCGGACGATGCATATCACAAATGCCGACATTGCGAATATCAAAAAAATTTCCTTCCATGACTTTATCAGCAACAACTGGCTGAGTTGGTATAACATTTGTGAAAGGACAAAGATCAAAATTTCCTTTAATACTGGCAAAATTTGTACATTTGAACAGAGGGTGAACTCCATCTGCCGACACAGTAAAATTTTTTGTATCAAAATCACCAGAAAAGGGTTTATCACAGGTCATAGTGGACTCTGGCAAAACATTCAAATCAATATTTTCCCCAAGTACAAATTTTCCGTAAGGATCACTATTCAGCATTCTGATAAAATTACTGGCATACAAAGGCACAGCACAATTACCCTCTGATTCACATCGGGGCGGCGGGGTAGCATGACCAGCGGGTATTAAAGAATAAAGATAGAGTCCTGCTATAAGCGTTTTAGCCATTTTAGAAAAGACATTTTTATAACTATCACTTGTAACAGAAGGCGTTTTATCAGTGGGATAATTTTGCTGCAGTATTTTTGTTACTTCTGCATCATTGCGTAAAATATCGTCAGATGAATAGGTAATCAATCTGCCCTTTTTATCAGTTGTATAACTGGTAAAAGTATAGGTTTTTTTATAGCTATACCCCATTTTATAAAGAGAAAAGACACGCTTAAATCTTGAAGACTCATCCTCTTCCACTGATGATTTTAATTGCTTCTCCAGCTGTGCTGAAAGTAAAGACTCAGCAGATTTTTTTGATCCAAAAAACATAACTTGTAGTGTATCTGTCCATGATAAAGGTTTAGTGGTATTTGATTCCTCCGATAAACCCTGCTCATACGGACGCTTCAGAAACCTTAACACAAGTTCAGCACGCTGATCTCCTTGTTGTTTACGTCTTTCTAAATCAGCAAGCATACCTTCTACGGTAATGGTTATTAAAGTATCTTGATAATAATAAGAGCTATATTGCTGTAACAACCAACGATATACAGGCATATTAGCAATGGGAATCATCTGTTGTTTATCTATATAATTGATCCCTTGTTCAAAAGATAGTGAACAATTTAAACCGACAGGTTCAGATAGCCTTAAAGGTTGCCGGAGCAACAGACTATCTTTTTTTTCATGCTCTAGCAATTTAAAAAAAGGGTGTATAGCGCAGGGAAAATCTTTGTGCAAACCTGTCGTTTTATAATAGGTAAAAAACATAAAATCAACAGGTAAATCTGCATGCAACTCTAAATATTGGTAAGCATTAAATTGTTTCTGTTCCAGTGCAGGCGGGGCTTCTTCATCAGCAAACACTGGTTTTACTGTGAAAGTTACTATTGAAGCAAAAATTGCATACCCTATTGTTGCAGAAAATTTATTTATGCAACAGTAGTTAACTTGTTTTATAAGCAAAATAATAAATTTTATAAATCTATTATTTTTTGTAATATAGCACCTCTGCTCTTTTTTCATACTTGCACACCTTTATATTTATTTTATCGGGAAAATACTCTGCAACAGTTTGCTTGTGAGAGTCTATAGCGACAAAGGCGTTATAGCAAATGAGTTTAAAAAATTAATAACTCCCAAGTACCTCAATACAAAGGAATAAAAAACTTTATCTTCTGTGAAAGATTACAGCTAAAAGATAGTTCTGATCTGTTATTTAACTGAACGACAAAAATATTATAATTTTATGACAATTGACGTAGAATATGGTTGCATTATTCCCGTTCTTCTTCATATCCACAAAAACAGAAACCCAGAAACAGAAAAGCTATATTTTTAGTAATGAGCATCCTGAATGGATTCCCGCTTATGCGGGAATAACTGCATAGCTTTAAAAGTAATGTGTTTAGTCCTGAATATCTATAGGTTATTCAGGTTGATTTGGCTCTTGTGTTTTTATAGCATGTCGTATAATCTCCATAACTTCATGACCGGATATACGTTTTTTTACCATTTCGATAAATGCTTGTTTCGTGATGTTTTCTTCTTGCTCTCCAGTTTCATTTGCCAGAGACTCCGCACCCTGACATTGCATATCATCAACTCCGCTGACAGAGTCAGTGCTATCATCCTCACGACACAAAGCCTCAAAAAATTCGAGTGCAGCTTCAGTAGGTTCTGAATTTAAAGTGATATCATAAGGTCCTTGGTTTGTCTGCACAGTGATCTGCATTTTTCTGTCAGAAACCATCTGAGAGTTCTCACAAGCAAGAGAATATAGGGGAATCAACCTTTTTAAGACATGTACAGGCGAGTTAAAAGAGGAATAAACAGAATAGGGCAAAGTGCTTTTCTTTAGATTTTCCTGTTCCCTGGAATTTCCAGACAGTTTCTTAACTGCAACCCCGGAAACATTAATCTCACTGATGTGCTCCAAAAGAAAAGTAATCAACACATTAGTAGATAAAACAGAAATATCATTACACTCATATTTGCAGAAATGCACCTCATCTTTTTTAATGTCTTGCTCTCCATAATAGACGTTCTGTTGCTCTAAATCCTGAATGATTTCATTTATATTATTTATCTCAGCCCCAGCCTTATACAAACAAAACAGATTGCCAGGGCAGTCCCGTCTGAATGCAATTTGAAAAGCAGTCTGATCCTCATTAATACGACGATATCTATTGCCATTGACTCTGCTGATTCCGCCCCTGTGACTAGCCTCATTTATATCAACTTTGGCATCAATCATTACCTGCAATATCTTTGTATTATCATTATGTGCGGCAACATAAAAAGGTGTTTCTGTGTCATTATTGCGCAAATTCATAGTGGCTCCAAGCTTGATTAAAGTATCTGCTATATCTGCACTTTTAACCAGGTGCAGCGGAGTATTTCCGTCACTATTTTTAGCATCTATATTTGCTCCTTTAGCGCAAAGCAGTTTTATTACCTTTATCTGCTTTTCTTTTTGTCCATCCTGCACTACAGCCAGGTGCAAAGGCGTCCACTTGCTTTTGTCTTTTATGCTTGGATTAGCATTATTCTTAAGCAAAATTTCTGCAATATCCCACGCCCTATATCTAATTGCCAGATGTAAGGCTGTTTCATTTTTTTTATTCTGATCGTCTATACGGATATTATATTTGAGAAGTTTATTTATGAAATTCACATAATTACTAGGGCTAACAGAAAAATTATACTTATTTTCAATAAAATAATGAAAATAATTTCCACCATATTCAGTTTTATATGTTTCCCACTCACTTATGAAGACGGGTTCGTATCTATGATACCGCTGTAATAAGCTGACAGCACTATCCGATTTTACACAATAAATTTCATTTGCTGCAATTGTTGCAACTGTTGTAGTATGAGGTAAATCGATAGTAGTATATGGAATCAAAACAAAGTACTCCCGCCTGTATTTAAAGTAAATATTTAACCTGAGAAGTATAGATAACTTCTTAGATAACCTTTTAATAATGGACTTTTTGTATTTCTTCGATTAAGCAATCGCCATGATATCTTCATCATCAAATATATCGTCCAACCAGACACTTTGTTTTTGCAGATACGATGCAAGACTTATCTACTAAAAATAATAAGCTTTGGATCTGACAGAGCTGCTTTTTTCAGAAATATCAGAAATTTCATCTCTTAATGGAAAAGAATTATATCATCTCAAAAAATCGCTGCAATTACTTTTTTTTGCATCTTAGGAAAAGGAGAACCCATCTTTCATAACCTTGATGTTGTTGACAACATAGACGAAATACAAAAAATAATGAGAAGTTTTGGTTCCCGTGTGTATGACAAGACATTTATGTCTCTAGTAGTATTTGAGAAGAGGGTTATATAATTAACATAAAGATATAATTAGTTACAATCACAAAAAATATTATTCTGCCTTTTATACATAAAATAAGACTAAAGGCAACTATTCTGACTTAAATGTAACCGTTTTTTTATAAAAAATAATCGCTAAATTATAATTTTTTTGACGTGCGTAATTAAATTGTTCACTATATCTTTAGATTTAATGAATATATAGTCAGGATTTAAGTATGCTATACATGAGTTGAGTAGATATGCGTCTGCTTAACATTAATGTATAGGTTCAAAAATAATCAGATCAGTTATATTTAAATGTCTGGTAAATTTTAAAGCGCTATCTGAAGGTTTCTGTTTTATATACCTGAGATAACCATTAGTTGTTAAAATAATAATTCAGAGTAATCATTATGCTGTACCCATATAGACTTTTTTATCTCTCGACTATATTCTTTATATTATATTTCACTATAAGCAATGCTGCACCACCTGATAATATTCGTATATATCAAATAAAAAAAGCATCTAACAATGTGGTTCAAATTGCGCCAGATTTTCCAAAAAACTTTGTTTTTTGTCCACAGGGAGTCAATACTGTTGAATTACTTTCAGCAGCTTTACCAAGACCTGTATTTCCTGCTCTAAAAACACCAGACTTTTTAAAAGAAGGTTTTGAGCAATGTGTGTTTGAAGATAATGATGATGAAGTGTTAAAATCTGCAAATTTTATTTTTTCACAAAAGGTCCTGCAATCAAACGAGAAAGATTTATTAACAAAAAGAGGAAATCCGCATATTTTTGATGATCCGAATAGCTATCCGGAAGCTGTACGCAAAGCAAACGAAATAATATCTGAATTAACTAATGCTGCACTCAAAGATATAATACGCGAAAAGGATGATTTTATTTTTATAGCTGCAAATGTAGTTTATTTTAAAGCTAAATGGGGTGTTCGTTGTAAAAAAGCACCTGCTCTTACATGGAAAAAAGATAAAGATGCATTAAGAAAAGTTGATGGTTTTAAAATCAATTTAGATAATGGAAGAGTCAAAACCGGGAATACAGATGGATATGATGTATACTCAATCCCCATTAATAAGAGAGAAAGTGCGTATAAATTTATTATTGCTATACCAGAAGAGAACTCTGAAAAAAAACCAGAACAGGCAATTTTAGATAGTGACATTGCTTTTAACTGTATAGAGGTTTCAAAATTTTCACGACTGGATCAAGGCAGCATCACCATTCCTGATTTTCATATTAAACAGACACACAAACTGAACTCCATTTTTGCATCATCAGCAAACCCTTTTGAAGCATCTCAGGAAGTATTTATAAAAGTCAATGAAGAAGGTGTGGAAGCATCTGCTCACACAGACATGGTTATATCGATGGGCGTTCGATTTGGCAAGGAGATAAAAATTGATAAACCTTTTGCATTCTGGGTGATTAATGAAACAAGCGGAAAAGTTTTATTTACCGGAACAGTATATGATCCTTAAGATGCATAAATATAGTTAAATACATAGTCTATGTAATGTACTAAACAGCAGGCATGTTAAAATGATCTGAATTTAAGACTCAGGTGTGTTTTTCAACAGGAATAATGACGCCAGGACGTGGCGGAGGCTGTTAAAGCCATGAAGTGTTTTATGTGAGAGTATGCATGTTCGGGGAATAATCGGACAAAGCAATCATGTAATAATAATTTAGATGGATTCTGTAATAAATTACTACACAGACCGATTGTCCTGGTATACATACGTAACTTGTAATGAGCCTTTTTCTGTTAACATTTTTTTAGTGTGTCAGCAATCATAAATGCAAGCTCCAGTGCCTGGCTGGCATTGAGTCTGGGGTCACACTGTGTCGTGTAACGATCAGATAAGCTTTGTTCCGTTATCGTATGATGATCACCGCCTATACATTCAGTAACATTGGCACCGGTCATTTCAAAGTGAATCCCTCCAGCATAAGTGCCTTCTGTTTTATGTATAGCAAAAAAACTTTGCACTTCCTGTAGAATACGCTTTACTTCCCGTGTTTTATAACCGGTATTGGTTTCAATGGTGTTGCCATGCATAGGGTCGGAACTCCAGACAACTTCATGCCCTTCTTTTTTTACGCAGCGAATTAAAGGTGGTAATCCTGTTTCTATATAATCAGCTCCCATACGAACGATCAGGGTAATCCTTCCTGCTTCATTATCAGGGTTAAGTTTTTCCAGCAACTCATTTAAGTCATCTTCTGTTGCAGAAGGACCCAGTTTGATACCTAGCGGATTGTTAATACCACGTAAAAATTCCACATGAGCTCCTTCTGGCTGACGCGTTCTGTCACCAATCCACAACATATGTGCAGAACAGTCATACCAGGAATCTGTCAGGTGATCATGATGGACCAGCGCTTCTTCATAGGGCAGCAATAATGCTTCATGGGATGTGTAGAGTGTTGTTTCTCGGAGTTGTGGGGTATTTTCCACCGTTATACCGCAGGCTTTCATGAAAGCAATAGATTGATCAATATGCGCTGTTAATTCATAAAATTGCTCAGAGGCTAGCCCTTTAACAAAATCCAGATTCCATGAGTGGATTTTATCCAGAGAAGCCAGCCCTCCCTGTGCAAAGGCACGAACAAGATTTAAAGTGGCTGAAGCCTGATGGTACGCTTTGATTATTCGTTCCGGATCTGGTACACGTGCTTCAGGAGTAAACTGATAGTCATTAATAATATCACCACGATAAGATGGCAGAGTCACACCATCACGTGTTTCTGTATCACTTGAGCGTGGTTTGGCGAACTGTCCACCTATACGTCCGACTTTTATCACATTCCGGCTGGCTGCAAAGGTAAGCACCACAGCCATTTGCATCAATACTTTAAAAGTATCTCTGATCGTATCTGTACTAAATGCCGTAAAACTTTCAGCGCAATCTCCTCCCTGTAATAAAAAAGCATTTCCCCAGGCAACTTCCGCCAGCTGAGCCTTTAAGTCAGTTACTTCACCGGCAAAGACCAGTGGTGGCTGTTGTTTTAATTTATTTTCTACTGCTATCAGTACATCATTATCAGGATATACAGGTTGTTGCTGTATAGGAAACTGTCTCCAGCTATCAGGACTCCACGGTTTCATAAGATATCTTTTTCTCCTGCTACTACGCTTACTTTTTGTAAAGTTTTTATTTTAAGTGTTCGATTTCGCCAATGCCTGACGCATTTGACTAATGACGGTCTGATAATTTTTCTGCCCGAAAATAGCCGAACCTGCTACAAAGGTATCTGCACCTGCATCAGCAATTTTAGCAATGTTATTCACACCTACGCCACCATCGATCTGCAAACGAATATCCCGACCAGATATTTTTATCATATTTTTAATAATCACCAGCTTTTCCATTACCGAAGGGATGAATTTTTGCCCCCCAAACCCCGGGTTTACTGACATAACAAGCACTATATCCAGCCTGTCAACAATATAGCTGAGGCATTCCGGTGTTGTGGCAGGGTTAAGTGCAATACCGGCTTTACAGCCACCATCTTTAATCATTTGCAGGCTGCGATCAACATGTTCACTGGCTTCCGGATGAAAAGTAATATAATCAGCCCCTGCCTCAATAAAATCCACAATGAGTCTGTCTACCGGTTTTGTCATCAAGTGTACATCAACCGGTGCTGTAATGCCGTCATCCCGCAGAGCTTTTAGTACCATGGGTCCAAAGGAAAGATTAGGTACATAATGATTATCCATCACATCAAAGTGAATCATATCAGCACCGGCTTCAAGTACAGCACGTACTTCTTCACCTAAGCGTGCAAAATTTGCAGCCAGAATGCTTGCCGCACTAGTGTTACTCAATATAACACCCATACTTTTAACTTAATAAAATAACAGCCATTGTATTAAATCACAAAAAAGGAGGCAGAGGCTTCTTAAATTAAAATTATTTTTCAGTCAGCAGGAAAAATCACCCAGAATATTGTTAAAATGGTTCTATATCACTGATTTTAAAAGTCTTTTCCCATTAACTCTTTTTAACAACCGGCTGGTCATGTTAATCTGTTTTCTTCAGCTTAACCCTGTCTCTTAGTCATATTTTTCATGTTCTTATTTTTATCCTGGCAGGTTGCCTGCTACTGAATATACGCGTTTTTGGCATAAAACCGCGGGCTCGACCTGTCGAAGCCTAGAAGAAAAAGCCACGATGCGTTCAGTAAAGATTGGTATCTTCAGCAGAAGATAAATCTGTAAATAAAAACTGGAGCTGAAAAAATGTGACTAAGAGACAGAGTTTAACCAGGGGAATATCTTCAATTGTTTGTTCTTTAATCCCAATATTGCATACTTTAAAGACTGAATTTCAGTTATTCATGCAAAAAATATTTATTGTTTTTCTGGGGTGATTTTCTACTGTTTTGCATAAATTTTTCATTTTTCAGGTATAGAATCTCTCTGGTCCATTATTTATCAGCATGCCAGGAGCCACATTTTTTCTTTGCTGGTAAGAGTTTACCCTTTCAGCTGGTAACTGGAAAACTGATGTTGCACAGTAACACTTCTTTATGAAGTTAATGCTTTGCACAACATATCATACAGACAAACATCATACATACAACGAAAGACTTATATATAATGCGTTTTATTGATTCATTCAATTAAATGACAATTACAGGAGCGTCTCAATTACCGGATGACTCCACTACTCATGATAAAATTAGGAAGTGTTGCCTGGCTGGATTGTAATAAAAAAAATGACCACGCTGGTTTTTAATAGATTCTTGTGAAAGTATAAATCCACAATAAAATTTTAGAATGGTTTTACACCTAACCAAATATTTATTTATATAGAGTACAGCAAAAAGGCAGAATCAAAAACTTCTTTCTGTATTTAAAAACAAACATCAAATGGACATATCCAGAAAAAAAACAAGACATAAGAAGTGTATATGCCTTATATGATCTGTGTAAAATTCTTTAATTACAAAGCTCAATAATACGACAACAGATTTATTTATAAATGATATTTAAAAAGATTGACCATGTTATTTTGTATGCTAAACTCTTTGCCGCCAAAGGTCATCGATAAACGTATGTGCCAGCGCTAAGAAATACAAAAGCAAGATAATTTTTTTCACAGTAAAAATAATAAATATAAGGTTATTTTATATGTTCAAAATAATGAAATGGAGTGCTGCTATTTGTGCAGTGGCACTCTTCAGTTCATGGGGAATAGCACAAGCCGGAAAACGCCCACCCTTAAAATCCCGGGTACAGCAATCTGCGCCACCAGCTCAGGGAGCAAAACACAGAGTTACCGTTAGCGAGAATGCTGAGGCAACAGCTGCAAAAACATTATTAGCCTCCACTGTCGATGAATTAGATAAAGATGCAAAGGGCTGGAATAGTTCAGGTTTTGAATGGGCACCGTTATACTCTTTTTTTTCCACTTATATGAGCACTGAAGAATTTGTTAGTGCCACTCAATCTGGTAACGCTTATAGCAACATTGATTCCTTAGCAAAAATATTGCATGCAAGTAAAAACATGCAAACAGAAACAATGGCAGCAGCCAAATTTTATGTTTATTCAGCATTAGATGCTTTATACCATCGATGTGACGATGAGGGACAGGAAGATATGAATGGATTTGAGTTTCTTCAGGAAGCTAATGCATCAATATACCTACATAAACCTAACAGTGTTGAATATCATGACTCTGAATTGACCGGTGCATGTTTAGTGCGAATGTTACGACCTTATAAGGATTATTTTACTGACAATACTAACATAACGAGGTTGGAACTTAAAAATTCTGTGTCAGATCTTATCACAGTTATCAATGCGCGGGCTAACGTTAACACGCCAGACGAAACGGTATTCACCCAGAAGGAAGCGATAAAAAGACCTACTGTAAAAGAGGTCCTGGAATATTATCCGGACGAACAAGAGGTTGTTTTTGCTTTTTTAGTTCGCTACCCTATGGAGACAGAAGAAATGCAGGAGGGTGCAAAACCGAGATCATTAAAATCTGAAACCCTTTTAAAACAGAAGATATCTCATTCTTTTAATACATTATGGAAGAGTATTGAAGACGAAGATGGCTTCCTTCAACTGGCTAATATAGCCATTCATCTGTTCGGAATGAATCCTCTTAATCCAATGTATTCTGCTTCACAGGCTCAGAACCCTCACTCTGCAACCGTTAGTCATCGCTCTGAACCCACTATTAACTGGGCACACCTTCGAGCAGCAAAAATCACAGAAACGGTAATAATAAGCTTTTATGTTGAATTAGTACAGGTTCTTCGTGCAGAGCAGGCAGCCAATCATCTTTATTCACAAAAATGTATGAGTGGAGAATCATTAGAGATGTTAAGATCTAAGTCTACAAATACCGCAAGATCTCAATATCTTTTTGATCATATAATAAATCCCGCCTTATCCGTTGGGTTTACTGAGACTTTGCGTAAGTTATTGGAATACATGTCAAATAGTAAAAATGAACCAGAACGGGAATTAGTACAGCAAATCTATACTAAATTAAGCCAAGAATTAAACTAAAAACGCAGATGCTACTTGTGTAATTTAAAGCTGCCGGATTACTACTATAAAACATTCTGTTTTTATAATTTGTAAAAAAATAAAATCCGTCATCTAAAAATATAATAAGTATATGATTAAACATAAACGACTTTAGATTTTTATACAGTATTATAATACTACTCTGATATTCTGAATAGTAATATTAAAGTACATCAATTATTTAAGTCTGTTTTATATTGAATGATATTGCTTTAATTTTTATATACATGGTCGCTTATTTAGCTGAGTTATTATCCATGGTATACGACTTAAAATAATAAAATAGTAATAATAAAAATATTGAAAATGGGATTATATTATATGTTCAAAATAATAAAGTGGTCTGCAATTGCCAGTATGATGATAACATTGCTGGCGGTTGAAACAGTACAGGCAGGCAAGAGAACACCTTTACAACAGACAAATGTAGAATCAGCAAGTCCGCCTGTTGAGGGAGCCAGGCATCAGGTCGCTGTTGACAAAGATTCAGGTGCAATAGCGCAAAGAACACAAAGAGCATCTTTTGTGAGTCAATTAGATGAAAAGGCAAAAATGTGGAACTATACACTGTTTGATTTTGCTGTCTTACATGATTTTTTTGCTGAAAAAATTAGCAATGCTGCTTTTATTGAAGCCACTAAAAACAGAGGGTATTCCTGTATTCCTGCCTTAGCAAAAGCACTAGTAGATAGCGACAGCTGTGATATAGATAAGACCAGTGAAGCAAAATTTTTTGTTTATTCGGCATTGAAGGGTATGCATGATCGTAGTGTTGACGATGACATGGAAGATCGTGCTGCATTTTCTTTGCTCAAACAGGCAAATGCTGCAATGATAGCGTATACAATGGATCGTGTTGAGTATAACGAACCTGAGTTACCAGCAAACTATGCAAAAACAATGCTATCTGCTTACCCGGATGCGTTTATTTCAGACAGCCAGATAACCAGACTGGTACTTAAAAATGGGGTGGGAGATCTTGTTTCAGTAATTAATGCGTATGGCAACGTTAAACAAAAGTGTAAAAAAATCTTTTGCGTGGCAGATGCTATAAAAAAACCTCAGGTTTCTGAGTTGCTGAGTTATTATCCTAAGGATCACGCACAGGTTCTGGTATTTCTTGTGGCTCATCCAATCGAAGCAGAAATGGTAATGTTTGAAGGTAGCGAAAAACCGATGAAAGGTGAAACAGAATTGAAACGGCAAATTGCTACCACACTCAAAAAGTTATGGGACGTTACAGAAAAATCTGATCTTGATGGACGTGAACAACTGGCAACAATGTCGCTCAATTTATTTGCAATGAATCCACTAATATGGGGTGCAGAATCTCAGGCTGCTAAGATTAAAGGTTATCATTCAGAAACAACAGTAGCATCAGGAAGTACCTCGGTAAGTGCTGATGTAGAAAAGATGAGAACAGTTCTGCAAACATATTATGACAAGTTTATAAAAGTTTTACCTATGGATGATACTACCTTTACTGCTACACTTTTTACAAAAGGTCTGTTACCAGGAAACCTTAAGGAAGATATATCCGTTGGCACAAGAGCAGAAAAAGCTACAAAATTCATAGATTCAATTAGTGGGGATTTCGATATAGACAGCACGACAAGTTTTGAGGCTCTGATAGATCTCATGTCAAAAACTGACTTTCACACTTTACGAAAGTTGAGTAAAGACATTAAGTCTGAGCTGAAATAATAGTAAAGTTTAACTTTAGTGTAACCCTGGTTTGGAGTTTTGGCTGAATAATAACAGCCTTTACTTTTAACGTGCGGGTAGAGCTAAATTAACCTCCATCATTCCGGTAGGAATCACCGGAATCCGCTAACAGGGAAGTTATATTTTTAATGATGATTATTTTTAACTAAGTCAGACTGGTTATTCGTGAGAAAGTAAAAATTTAGTCTGTTGCATTCAACTTAATCCGTATTTTTCTATAATATTAT
>JAPORK010000479.1 GCA_026710285.1 Endozoicomonadaceae bacterium
GCTACTGAATATCCAGACTTTTTGGCATAAACCGTGGGCTGAGCTTGTCGAAGCCCAGAGGTCAAAAGCAGTCGGGTTTCGACAAGCTCAGCCCATGCATTCAGTAAAAGCTGGTATATTCAACAGAAAATAAAACTATAAATATCGGAACTTAAAAAATGTGACTATAGAGACAGGGTTTGATGGACGGAAATGATCTGATGGGGTACCGCCCCACCGACACCAACTTGCGTGTAAGGTTTAAGAATAATCTCACACATGAAATTATCAGGCACGCAGCATGTGTTTGTTCCTATGTCGATGGTGCAGAGTATCCGGTGACCCTGAGCCTGAATGCCGCCATAAGTGATGCAGGTTTTTCTGAACTATTTTACCCGCTTTACGGAAGTCTCCAGCCCTGATCTTTCACAGCATTGCAACGGTCAAAAAGTATTCCAGTTTCATCTTGATAGTATAAGTGAAAGTTTTTAGCTAAGAACTCCACGTTATTTTTATATACAAGAGCTGCGCATATATATTCAGGTTCTGTTTTCCATGGTGGATCATAAGTCAACTCAACCAGCGGTGACTTATAAGTCAATTCAATATACTGACCTGTCTTATCATTTAGCCTGATAGTACGATAATAATCCAGGGCTTACGCACCAAGAGAATCATTCTCATTTGGAGTTTCATATAACACTTTTTTGAGACTCAATCTGTGCATTTTAACCTCTAACTGATCGTTGATCAGTCTTTGATAAGGCATAAAACCATGACCAGCTGTACATTTTTTGCTCAAAAAGTAACTGTTTTGTTTGGTTATTAAGAATCATTCTCTTGGTGCGTAAGCCCTGGATAATAATCGTCATGGCGCTGCATAGAAGCCTGCTTCCAACCACGATCCTTTGCTTCTTGCAGTAAATCATTTGCTATTTTATCAAATTTACTCACATCTGCATACAGGCATATAAGGAAGATAAGTACAAAAGAATAAAATAGTAAGTGAGAATGAGATTTATTTTATATGAAAAATCATGATTAAACACCTCATTATATTAATTATTGTAAGTGTTTACAACTGATGTTATCCTTCATCTGTTGTGTAGCATAGCAGTTTCCATGTGCTTTTACTATCGTGGAATGAAAAAATTTTACTCCAGTCAAAGTTTGTAATATAAAGTCACCTCTGAAAAACAGACGTTAAAGCAAATATTTTATTAGCCCCTTAGATACCCTACTAATTAGTAAGGTAAAAAAATATTAATAATAGAATAAAAGGTATGAAATATGCTTTACTTCCTCTGTTATTTTGACATAAGTTAAGAATATTTTTGTAACAAAATAAATAAATTAAGAGAGGTATACATGCAGAATAATTTTTATCTGGATGTGGTATATTCCTTTACAAAAAAACGGGTATTGTTATGAATAAAAATAAAAAGTCATCTGTCACAAACAATAACAAAGCAGGAAAAATTGCTATGATATTTTTGGTTACACTTTTTTTTGTATGGGGGGCATTAAATAATCTGAATAATATTTTAGTCGCACAGTTTAAGACAGTGTTCAATCTCAGTGACTTTCAGTCAGGATTGGTACAATCAGCTTTTTATTTTGGTTATTTTTTTTTTGCAATTCCAGCCTCTTTAGTTGTAGGTCGATTCAGCTATAAAGCAGCAATTTTGGTAGGTCTTATCCTGGTATGCATAGGAGTATTTTCATTTTATCCGGCAGCCATGTCATTATCTTATAGTAATTTTCTTATTGCTCTGTTTGTGCTTGCTATAGGTTGTGCTTTTCTTGAAACATCTGCAAATCCGTACATCTCTGTCCTTGGTGGAGAAGATAGTATACGCTATCTTAATTTTGCACAGTCGTTCAATGCATTAGGTGCGATTATCGCAGTTATTTTGGGTAAAATGCTAATTTTGGACAAAACTTTTTACACGTCAAGTAATAATCAATCTTCAATGACAGCTAAATCAGATATAGTGTTACCTATCGAATCAATAAATAATGTCGTTTATCTTTATATTTATATTGGAATATTTATTGCTGTCCTTGGTTTTTTAGTGTGGATAACACGTTACCCATCCATTAAAGGGAGCGCTATGACGTTGAATGGATATGTTCGTTCTTTACGTAAATTATCAGTTAATAAACCTTTTCTCTACGGTGTATTGGCACAATTTCTATATATAGGAGCTCAGACATGTGTTTGGAGTTATACCATTCGTTATTGTATGTATTCACAAAATATAACTGCCAACTATGCAGCAGATTATCTGCTGGCTTCTTTAATCGCTTTTACCTGCGGACGTTTTTTTTCAACAGCATTACTGAAATATATTCAACCCAATAAACTAATGGGGATTTATGCGATATTTAATACTTTATTATGTACGTATATTATATTTATTGATAATATTGGAGCTGTCTGGAGTCTGGTTGCAATTTCATTTTTCATGTCAATGATGTATCCAACAATATTTACTATTAGTATTCATAATCTGACCGAAGACGTACCCTGTGCTTCATCAATTCTGATAATGAGTATTTTAGGAGGTGCAGTTATTATTGCTGGTATGGGAGCGGTGTCTGATGCCAGTAATATAGCTTATGCATTTGTTGTGCCTGCAATTTGTTTTATTTATATTGTTTTCTATTCTTTCCGAGGTAGTCAACCCCGGAAAAATAGTTAGCCGGATAATTTTAAATCCATAGCGCACTTGATCGTTGTTCAGTTGAAGTGCGCAATACGCTCATAAGGTATTTATCCTGTTATATTGTGTTAACTAATGCAGGTAGTTATGAATGTGCATCAATTAATCAATAATGGATAAATATTTATAGTGTTTCCTCCGAATATTATAATAAAATGATCACAGGCTATGGATTCAAAAAAGGATATCCTTCAAAATAATTTTAATAAAGAAAAGTATTTATTCTTCTGACAGTTAATGGTGTAATAAATGATGGACTCTTTTTATTTGACCATGGACTGATTACACAATTTTTTATACAAATAAAAAACTTTTACTCCTCTGTTTATATTTTAATATTAATGACGCAAGAAACTACAAGTCAAATGTCTAAAAAATTACTATCTTCATATTTACACATAGATAATAATTGCCTATCTTTTTATACCAGACAGGATATCTGGAAAAACAGATACAAAAAATAATTTCAAAGTTATCATTACCAGTAATGCGATAACTCAATTAATCTGTATGAGGAGACTTAGTATGCAGTTTTTATCCTGCCAATTAAAACAACAAAAAGAATGCTTGGCTGGACACATTAAAAATAAAAAATATCTGCTTTTTTTAAGCACAAAAATACTCATGTTTAGCTTTTACCTGGTAATGATTAATCCGGTATTCGGTACAATTGCTGATAGCCAGAAGCAGGCTGATCAGCGGGTATTTGTAACCGACCAGAATCTGGCTGCAAAAAAAGTGGGTCTATTGGCACAAACACCCATGAGAGTCCTGCAAATCCTATGTCAGGCTTTTCCTGATGCACCAGTAGAAATATTACATCAGTTCAGCTTTAAAGCCTGTCATAAACATTTAGGAGAAAACGATAATATTCGTAAAACTTCTTTCTCTTCCATTCCCGGATTAAAAGAAGTAATTTCTATTTATTCTTCCGGAAAACTTGCTTCAGCAACAGCAAAAAAAAATCCTTCCTGGATTACCCTGAATGGAATGATGAAACATTTAGAACATAAAAAACAAATAAAAGATCCTGAGTTTAAATTGTTATCAGAAGTTTTACATGCTCCTGTAAATACTGAAGACTGGTATATTTATGATGGCGGAACCACTGACGAAGCCATTAATAATGTAGCCATGGAATTTTATCACTCTCTTAAGAGTGGATTTAAACGGGTATGGAACAGATTGCAGAGTAAAAGAAGTAGTGACACTCTAATTCAGACAGATAATGCTTTACGTCAACAGGTGTATGAACAAATATTAACCTGGCATAACAAAAGGGCAGATTCTGAGACTGCAAAATATATTATTTCTCAGAATGAGAACAATTCAGATCTTACTGCTATGCAAGATAGAGAAAGTCCGGACTCTGATGAAAATGACGCTATCGGGAATAGCTACACCAACAGCAGCTGGAGTAGCAAGTCAGCAAACAAAGCAGCAAGATATTTTTGCGGTGCACTGATGCTAAGTCAATGTATTAGTTTGGGAGCATCTCTGTCAACACCACCCTATTTTGCAACAAGTGCAGTAAACAATCTGGATAATTACTGCCTGGCAACCGATGGTCAGTGTATTCCTGTAGGTAATGCAAACCTCTCCCGATTAATGACTGAAATTCCTGGCGGTAATTTTATTGCAGTAGAAAATATTAATAGTAGTCTCAGTCTTTTGAATAATACGACAACAGACGCTGTAGTACCCGGGGAGTTCAATGGTACTTTCTCTACCGGGAATTATAGCCTGGAAGGATTCCAGATAAACGGCAGCATACCTCTTTTTGAATCATTAAATAATAGTTATATTAAGGTTAATATACCGTTGAGATCAGCGTACCATGGAGTTTGGTCTGATGACCCTCAGCCTGTACTTGCAAAGCAGGCACTGCATAATAACAGAATTGAAGCAACATTACCAGACACGCCCATAGATATGGGAAATTTCTATACCAACCCGTTACTGAGAAACACAGAAGGTGATTATAACAAAATTACCGTCAAATATGGTATAAAACAATTGCGTGTTTATAAGCCTTCCTATGATTTATACCTGTGGCAATCAGATACAGCGATAATTACTACCGAAGTATCGGGTAATAATAATCATTTGGAACAACAGGGACGATCAGTCATTGCTCAATCGGTAAACAATAATGTGCTGGGTAATACAGCAAAAATAATTACCGGTACCGATAATAAGCTGATTTATAAAGGCGTTCATGTTTACCAACATACGTTGAATTCTCAGGATATTCGTTTGACATATAGCGATCTCAATACAACAAAAAGCGCAACAGGACGCGGTATTTTACAAATACAAAAATCTGATCAATGGAGGAACATCTGTAGCCAGGGATTTTCCAATGCAAGTAGTCTTGTGGCCTGCCGTCAGATAGGTTTTGATGGAGGCGGCCAAAGTGAACTGAATAATCAGAGTCCTTCATTTCCTGTTTTACTAAATAATGTTAGCTGTGTTGGTAATGAAACAACCTTGCTACAATGTCCTCATGATTCTGTAAATCAATATAACTGCACTCAGCCGCTGGTCGGATTACGCTGCAGAGGAGCAAAAAACTACAACAACAATATAATTTTATATTCAGGTCAAATATCTTACTTACCCGCTTTTATTGCTGAGGCTCCATTTGCTTTTCGGGACAGAACAGCTCATATAATATTAGAAGAAGCCTCTGAAAATAATAGTGTAGAAACTACAAACCCGACTGATTGGCGAAAAGCACACCAACATATGTGCGCATCAGAAAAATGTGATATTTCCTGTCATTATGTACACGAAGATTTTCACTCTGTTGCTGTTAGTGGAAATAAAACTTTTCTGGTAAGTCGTCAGCGTTATCCAGAATTAATACAACTTCCTCTTTTTTTGTTTAATGAGTCTATAAATGAAGCCAGAGGGTTGATCATAGTTACCGATATTAGTCAACCCGGCGCTAATGATACCATACGGTTATATCAGCCACCCTCTAATAACCATTGGTTGGGCACACTGACTCTGGATGATCCGGCTGTTTATACACCTCCGGTAAGTCATGTGGTCACTAATGATGCTCTATTATTATTGCATCGACGTCCAAAAATTTTTACTTTAAAAACCATTAAATATTTAGATCCAACCAGTGAAGCGCCTGGTATTCAGTTAAGTGAACTATCCCTCAATGTCACAAATAATGGTACATATAATAGTATTAGTTATAACTTCCCCGGAGAGAATGCCGTATTACTGAGTGAGAATGCTGCCTTCACCCATAATGAAACAACCAGTATGATCATACAGCACCCCCTGGAGCATAATGGAGAGCACTATACACTTGGTGAAGCCAATGCCACTTACCAATTACCCCCTGAGAAATTTATTACAGCAGGTTACGATAAAGATTATCTGTATGTAGTAACAAAAGGACAGATTAATGATCAACCTGTTAACAACGAAAATTTAACATTTTCTCGTTACGATATACAAAGTGGTAAAAGAGATGACAGCTGGAGTGCATCAACACAACCTAATGATCTGTTTAATGAGCAAGATGATTATAAACTGGAGATTATTGAAGATGAAATACACATGTTGCATAGAGAGGAATTTAATTTGAATGACATTCCTCACAGATTTTGGATACCTCAATATGGTGAATGTAGTAAAATAATACGCACAGATCAGCAAGTGTTACCGGTTAACATAACAGCATCACAGCGAAAATTACAACCAACACCACAGCCAACATTAGAACCTACATTAGAGCCAACATCAAAAGAAGATAACAATACGGGAGCTATTATCGGAGGAGTTATTGGAGGAGTTGCTGTAATAGCTGGTGCAACAGGAGCGGCTGTTTTGATAGCAAAGGTGTGTAAGAATAAAAAACACAATAATAACGATGAAAATCATTCGGATAAAGAAAATGATGGATAAATTTTTATAGGAGTTTTCCCTAAATATTATAATAAAATTATCACAGACTATGGATTCAAAGAAGGAAATCCTTCAAAATAGTTTTAATAAAGAAAAGCATTTCTTCTTCTGACAGTTGATAATTTAACAAATGATGGACTCTTTTTATTTGACCATGAATTGGTCATATAATTTTTTTTATAAAAATAAAAAACTTTTACTCCTCTGTTTATATTTTAAGATTAATGACAAAAGCAACTATAAGTCAAATGTCTAAAAAATTAATATTTTTCATATTTACACATAAGCAATCGTTAACTATATTTTGATCCCAGCAATATAGATTATGCATTTATTGTGCCTGCAATTTGTTTTATTTATATTTTTTTCTAATCTTTCCGGAGCAGTAAACCCCGGAAAAATAGTTAGCCAGATAACTTTAAATCCATAGCACACTTCATCGTTATTCAGTTGAGGTGTGTAATACGCTTAAAGGTGTTTCTCCTGTTATTAACGCTGAATTTTGTATATTGTGTTAACTAATGCAGGTAGTTATGAATGTAATGATACCCGTTTTACTCCTTAATAATTCCCTCATCATGCAGAGCTCTCCAAAATTCATCAGGAATCGGGTGCTCTTTCCATGTAATACAATCAGTGACCTGAGAAGGGTATCTGAAACCGGTAACCGTGGATGAAACCGCCTGATGTTGCAGAGGAAACTGTAATGCTGCCGCAGGCAAAGGAATCTGATAATGCGCACAAATTTTTTCGATGACTCGCACTTTATCAAGAATACTTTCCGGGGCATCCACATGATCATATCTGGCACCCGTTTTGGAGCCTTTTGCCAAAATACCAGAACCAAAAGGACCTGCCTGCAAAATGGATATACCCCTTTCATAGCACTGATCAAGAAAACCATTCTGTTTTGCACTCTGATCAAGCAGTGTAAAATTACCTTGCAGCATAAAACAATCAAAATCACCATACTTAAGTGCAGCATTACACACCTGACTTTCTTTTATCCCTAAACTAATCGCTTTGATAAATCCGTTATTTTTTAATTCATCCAGCGCTTTTAGCCCCGAATCCATTGCATCCCGAAAATGCTTATCAAATGTTTCACCCAGGACAATATTGTCTAAATCATGCATATGCATAATATCAATGGTATTTAAACTCATACGCTGCATGCTGTCTTCAGCACAACGCATAATACCATCATAGGAATAGTCGTATTCTACAGAAAAGGGCAGGTGATCAATAAACCATGGTTCATCACCCGCCACTTTTTTAACGGAAGACTTAAGACGTTTTCCTACTTTAGTAGAAACAATAAAGTCTTCACGTGGATATTCGTACAACGCATGTCCTAACCTGACTTCACTCAGTCCATGACCATATTGAGCTGCGGTATCAAAATAGCAGATATTATTTTCCCAGGCCGTTTTTATAGTTGCTTCTGCTTCAGAATTACTAACTTTTCTGTATAAATTACCAATCGAGGCACCACCGAATCCAAGCTCAGTGACAAATAAATTGGTTTTTCCTAATCTGCGTGTTTGCATTATCATTTCCTTTCTGTTGAGTGAGAAGAAATATTATTACACCATGCTTTACCAACCGGAAACGTGAAAATATCAAGAGAGTCTTCATGCATGGTGATACTATAACCTGGTGATCCAGGTACTCTGTAAGCACCTCCTTTTATTACAACCGGATTTACAAAGTGTTCATGCAGGTGATCAACATACTCTATAACCCGGTTTTTTGTAGTACCGGAAATAGATATATAATCAATCATGGATAGATGTTGTACGTATTCACACAACCCTACGCCACCAGCATGCGGGCAAACGGGAATATCATATTTTGCAGCCATTAGATAAACGGCTAGCACTTCATTCACTCCACCTAAACGGCAACTGTCTATTTGGCAAATATCTATTGCACCAGATTCAATAAACTGCTTAAACATTATTCGATTCTGACAATGCTCACCTGTGGCAACCCTGGTGGCAATGCCTTCACGAATTTTTTTATGCCCCAACACATCGTCAGGGCTTGTAGGTTCTTCAATCCACCAGATATCAAACGGTTCTAATGCTTTCACCCACTCAATAGCCTGATTAACTTCCCAGCGCTGATTTGCATCAATCATCAGTTTGCGTTCAGGTCCGATAATTTCTCTGGCAATACGACAACGCTGAATATCATCTTCAAGATTTTCACCCACTTTTAGTTTAATATGGGTCCACCCGGATTCTACAGCCTGCTCACATAAATGACGAAATTTTTCTTCAGAGTAACCAAGCCATCCGGCAGAAGTTGTATAAGCAGGATAACCATACTTGATCAGTGTCTTTTTACGTTCTGCTTTTCCTGCTTCTTTTCTCTTAAGAAGATCCAGCGCTTCTTCTTTGGTAAGCACATCGGTAAGATAGGTAAAATCAATAAGATCAACAAATGCTTGTGGAGATAAATCACTCACCAACTCCCACACAGGTTTACCTTCGGTTTTTGCCCAAAGATCCCATACTGCATTAACGACTGCTGCGGTTGCCAGATGGATGACACCTTTATCAGGACCGAGCCAGCGAAGTTGAGAGTCACCGGTAATATATTGCCAGAACTCTCCCATATTACGGGTGAATTCACTCAGTTCATGCCCTTCAATCAGATATTTTAGAGCATTAATTGCAGCAACACAAACCTCATTACCCCTGCCTATCGTAAATGTTAATCCATGACCCTGTAGTGCAGGTTCGCTGGTTTTGAGTGTAACGTAGGTTGCAGAATAATCCGGATCTTTATTCATGGCATCAGAGCCATCAAGTGATCGGGATGTTGGAAAACGGATATCTCTGACACTAAGATTAGTAATAAAAATACTCATTAAAATTGTCTCAGTCTATTTATGTCTGTTATCAGATGACTGTTTAGATTAAATAAAACAAAAGAAATTATTCGGCGATAGTCTTTTGTACTTGTTCACCCAGCCCTTCAATAGCAAGCTTAATCGTCTGTTCAGGACAAAGGTAAACAGGCGGTTTTTGTCCCAAACCAACCCCTGCTGGTGTACCAGTAGAGATAATATCTCCAGGATATAATGTCATAAAATGACTCAGATAACTAACCAAATGAGCTACATTAAAAATCATATTGCTGGTACTACCATTTTGATAGCGCTTGCCATCTACTTCAAGCCACAGATGCAGATTTTGTGGATTTGGTACTTCGTCACAAGTGACAAGATAAGGACCAATGGGTGCAAAAGTATCACAGCTCTTACCTTTGACCCATTGTCCTCCATGCTCCAGCTGGTAAGTACGTTCCGATATATCGTTGATAATACAATAACCTGCTACATGATCATGTGCTTGCTCGTTGCTGACACGCCGGGTACGCTGACCAATAATAACTCCAAGCTCCACTTCCCAGTCGGTTTTTTTGGAGCCGGCAGGAATGATAACACGATCATTTGGACCACAGATAGCACTGGTGAACTTAGCGAAGATAATTGGCTCTTCCGGCTTTTTTGCACCAGTCTCTTCAGCGTGATCTGAATAGTTAAGACCAATGCAGATGAACTTGCCCACATGGTTAACACAGGGACCGATTCGAACATCATCGGTAATAACCGGTAAACTACTGACGTCAATCTGCTGCAATTGTGCAATACCCTCTGGTGTAATAGTATGATCTGCAATATCATCTACAACACCTGAGAGATCACAAATATTTCCATGGTCGTCTTTAAGACCAGGCTTTTCCTGCCCCACAGGGCCATAACGAAGCAATTTCATATAAAGTCCTCAATTTTTTAAATTAATAGCTGTTAATATGGTGACTTACAGACTCCATCCACCATCAATAATATGGGCAACACCAGTGGTGTAAGCACTTTCATCAGAAGCAAGATAAACAGCCAGTGCAGCAATTTCTTCTGCTTTTCCGAGGCGACCCATAGGTTGACGGGCAATAAAGGCTTCTCTTACTTCATCAGTACCACCTTGTGCCTTAATGCGTTCTTCCAGTGAAGGAGATTCCACCGTACCCGGACAAATAGCATTGCAGCGAATACCCTGTTTGATAAAGTCAGCAGCAATCGATTTTGTCATTCCAATAACTGCCGCTTTAGTAGCACTATAAACAAAGCGGCTGGCAACTCCTTTTATACCTGAAGCCACTGAAGACATATTAATAATATTTCCATTATTTTGTGCCAGCATACCCGGAAGAAATGTCTGAATGAGACGATACATTGCGGTCACATTGATATCAAAGCTATACTGCCATTGAGCTTCTGAGCACTCAAGGACAGAACCATGATCCACATAACCGGCACAATTAAACAACACGTCAACCGACTTTAATTTATGTGGGATGGTTTTGATGGCCTGTACATCTGTAACATCGAGTTTGTAACCAGTAATAGATGTATGCTGACTTTCCAGGTCATGCAGAAGTTGCTGGTTAATATCCGTTGCGATAACGGAAGCACCCTCATTCGCAAAGGCTAGCGCTGATGCTTTTCCAATACCCTGACCAGCAGCAGTGATAAATATTTTTTTATTACACAGGCGTTGATACATAATTAAGTGATGTTCCTGTATTTATTAAAAATCAAATTGTTGTATTGTTATTAGCCTTCTTTTTCGGAAGTTTGTAGTAACCGTAAAGCAGGGTTGTACTTAATGATAATTATTAAGATGCACGCAGTGTAGCAGAAAATAATAATGTACCTGATTGTAGTAACTAAGATATGGTTAATTTTCCTCTCTTTTTTTCATCTGATCAGTAATGAACGTTGATAAATATTTCATGTCAGGGTATTGCTGATACTAAGCGTGTATAACCATAAATGATTACACCTTTCCCAACAGGATTAGGTAACATATATTTCATTCTGGAACTAGAAACAGTTTCTGTTTTGATAGCACCATTACCATAAAACACATATAGATTCCAGAGAGCCTTATTCTCGCCCATCCTTTCTGTTTTTAATATTTTTTTTATTAAAGTCATATGACTATAAGTCTGTATTAGTATATATTGAGAACTCTGAAATGCTGAGTACAGATCATTCAGAGTAAAAGCTCCCATATGATATGTGCAACGATTAGGTATTATCGGTTTCAATATTTCTTGTAATATGTCAATATAGGGGTGACTTTTTACAAGACTTTGCACAGACCCGGCATATTGCGCCCGCACATTTAAAAATTTTTCTAAAAACAAGACATAAAGTGGTCTTTGTGCATGATGATATCCTAATAAAATAGAGGCAGTATCACATTGTATATTGTTTGCATAGGGTGAAATAAGTAATAAATGCCATGTTTGCAAAAAATCCTTTTCATCATTCAGGTTTAAATAATAACCACCACTTTTAGCTTTACTATAATTTGTTAAAATTGATAAAAAGCTGTTCATTGAAGAAAGATTAATATCAGGAATATTATCAAAAAAAGATTCAGAAAGAGGGTTAGATGCATGAAAATCTGACAATAAGTCACCAATGCCTTCTAACAGTTCTGCTGATGAATAGCCATTTATCTGAGATCCTTTTAATTTTAACATACAAGGAATCCGCATCTCAATGGCACCTGCTGCCGCAGTTTCTTCACCTGAAGTAAAGGGCATAAGATCAGCACCTCCTGCTGCAATTGAAACGGCTACTTCTGCCATGCCTACAATACTACCTGCAATATTAAGTCCTTTATTTGCAGGTATTGCCGCAGCTACAACAGGAATACTGCCTATTGCAGCCGTACCTGCCACAACACCTGCCACAACAGCAGACCCTGCACCGGCAGCTGCGGCTCCCAGGATGGCAACGGTACATCCTGCCTGTATAACTGCTGCTGTAATATTAGCCCAACGCTGGTGTAATGCACTCAAACCCATTGTACTGACATAGCCTGTCCATTTAAAAATCTCTCCCAGCCACCTGGGGCTGTTTCCGGACGGATCAGTATTCATGATCGGGTTATTACTGCCAAAGGCATAGCCATCACCTGCAGGATCTTCACTGAGAAAATAGCGCTGAGTTGGATTATACGTCCGGTTACCGTTACCTAAAAACTGCCATCCTGTAGCAGGATCTGTTCGCTCACCATTAAACTCCTGTAAAGTTTGCTGGTACAGAGGAAGACTCTTCGTCGTTTTATGCCACACCATACCATAGGGACTGTAAATATTACGTTGCTGCAAGCTGTATTGTTGATTGTTATTTTTTCTAAAAATACCGGTAATATCACCTTTATAGCTATTTTCATAATATTCACTGACCATTCCGTCTGTGGTTTTAGCCACACCCAGGTAACCGATAATATGTGCATCCTGACCGGAGCTGGTAATTTTTTCATTGGTAAGCGAACTACCACGATAAAATAAATAATTAACACCTTGCTGACTTTTTTCCATCACTTCCTGTTTGTTGCTATTATAGCTGTAATTACTCTGCTTTCCTGCTGAAGAAATAACCTGAATGACTTCATTCTGTGCATTGTAAGTGATATGATTATTTTGTCCGTCCATAGTCATATTACCAACATCATCATGAGTAAAATGGTGCACGACTGGTTTTCTTTGACTCCAGGCAGTACTGATACTTTGAAGACGCAAAGGTACTGATACACCATAGTAATAGTTGGTTACTTTACTTATTGTCTGCTGTTGTCGTATTGTTTGTAATATCTCCTGGACACTGGCAAGTCGGTTGAGTGGTGTAAAAGTATAATTCTGACGAATAATAATGGGTGCATGTATTAGTTTTGAGTCGGTAAGTGATGTATCATGCGGACACAAAGGCAAACCGGATGAACCTTGGCACTGCATACTGACAAGATTATTCAGCACATCATATTGATAATGTAGTATACCAGATTGCTGATTTCCTACTGTTTGACAGAGGATGATAATATTTCTGTTGATATCATAAGTCATTTTCCATCGTGATATTAACTGTTTTCTTTGAGTATCGACAATCTGATCTTCCCTTCCCCATGAATCATAATGAAGTGAACGGTGCATACCACTACCATAATTAATATATTTAATGCGGGAAAAATCATCATAAGTGGGCACAAATAGTGTTTCAGTGTGATTACTTTGATAGAGCTGATAAGTAACCCGGGCAATACGTCTGAACTTGTCATATTGGGTATTTGTTTTATTGCCAGAAATATCTGTTGTACTTATAACACGCTGGTTGTTATCATACTTCCATTGCAGCTTATAATCAGGGTAACTATTTTTCCCTGTAAAGATTAACTGTTCGATTAATCCATTATCTCTGTAGAAATAAGTTTTAAGACCTGTAATGTCTTTTTTTCTTTGTACCTTTAAAGTAACTGGATTATAATAAACAGACCACTGTTTTTTATTATCAATTAACTCACTGACAGGAAGATTTAAAAGGTTATATTGCCAGGAAAAAATATGCCGGTCTGGTCTGGTAACGGTAGCAATCTGTCCATCAACCGTATAAGTATAAATAGTATGCTTTCCATCTTCTCCTGCATGCCAGATCAACTGTCCTGCTTTGTTATAGCCCGAAGATGATAACAGGTAGTGCCCTCCTGAAACCGGATACACCCAGGATTGTATAACATTCCCTATCAGATTATATACTGAATGTACCCGATTTCCTACAGGATCAACAATATCGGTTAAGCGTCCCAGTGAATCATAATACTGTCTCACTATTCTGCCCGCAGGATCTTGTGCTATGATTTGTCGTCCAAATCCATCGTAAGTGATTACCGATACTCTTGCTTCAGGTCGTTTATAACTGTTAAGACACAGATATCTTGCTGAAGGTAATAGAGAGTTAGTAGCCGGTAATATCCATTGTTTAATTGGTTTACTAAGTATATTCGCCTGTGAAACTGATATAACAGAGCGTTTGCCCTGTCTGTTTTTCTGGTAACTGATCACACATCTGTCACTGTCATCATAGTGCATCACGGTCATTTCATCATCGGGCAGACGGACCCGGACAATCCTGCCTGTATCATCATAATCCTGTATGGTATCAAGTGCTTTTGCAATCCCAAAATCATTGATAATATAACTGCTTTGCCGGGCAATACGCCCATACTGATCATAGTAATTTTTTTGTACCGGCCACCAGTAACCTAGTTGCTGTTTTCCTTCTCTGTTGATGGCTTCAGTAAAGCTTTTCAGAAATCTTCCGGCACCGTCAAAAATAATTTTTCTTTTTAAACCATTTACAGTAGTAATAAGCACCTGGTTAATGTTTTTAGATGTCGTATAGTTATAATGAATACTGGCAGCAAAAACAGTGCCTGCAGACCGTTTTATTTTGATGATTCGATCCCAGGGATCATAGTAATAATGATTACTGTCTTTTTTTTCTGCATCGGTTACCATCAACACCTGATTTGTCAATAAACTTGTTGTAATATAACCAGACATACGGCGTTTATTTTCAGATAATTCAATGCTACTATACATTGTTTTTGTATAACTGTCAGGACTTTTTACATAGTAATAATCTTTACTTACAACATATGAAAAATCAATCTTATTTTTCTGACCAGTTAGTACAATTCTTTTTAGTAAACCATAAGTTAACCTGTCATCAGGATTATTGTAATAATAACGCGTGGTTGTCATCTGTTGATTACCAGACTTCACTGTTTGGTGGTTTAATACAGCAATATAACCTTTACCATTGTGATTGATTTCTTTACGATAATAGTTATATGTTGTGACAGGTGAGGGTAGATCTTTAATGGTTTTGATATGAGCAGGGCACTGTATTGTTGATTCTACCAGTGTAGTAAATGGCCATACTTTTGAAACATCAGGACAGGCAGTACTACCATTTAGTGGACAGTAATGATTAACTGTTATACGACCATAGGTATCTGTTTTTCTGATAACTCTTCCTTGTGAATCATAATGTGAAGTTATTGTAGTTATAGCAGGTTTATCTGCTACATCACTCCACACCCGGGTTATTATTTTTAAGGGCAGGCTATAGGCAGCAGGTAAATCTGCAAAAGAGATGTTTGCACAGCCATCAAGCTGATCTGTACGACAAAAAAAGTAGTGTACGGAGGATAAAGCATACCCGGTCCGATCACTGATCTGCCGCTCATCTGTCATCAGATGATATTTATTGTAAGTTCTAATTTCCCGTATAAGACCGTTATCCTGCTCAGTCTGATAAGTATAACTGACCGATGCTTCAAACAATATATCTTTTGGTGAATTATTGGTGAGACTCAGTCCGGAATTAAAACCGAGATAATTATGCTCATTTACATTTGTTTTACCATATCGGAAGCGGGTGACCATCACAGGCTGACCAAAACCCGGGTCTGCTGTTTCTTTAACAACGGCACACAACGCATGCGGTGTCACTATGTTATATACCGAGATTTTTATTTCATCACTACAATTATAATTAATCCGGCTGGTTAATCCTGTTGGATAATCAACACCTGTCATAAAATTTTGTATATAATGAAAATAAATGCCATGATGTGTACGGTCATTGAATGCAGGCAAAGTGATACTGTGTATTTCACTGTTTTTTTTATAAATTAATATTTCAACAGGCTGACCAGTACTTCCCTGACTAATCACTGAAACAGCATCACGGGTCCTGTACAATTTAATAATATGGCTTTCATCATCTCTTATCCATTGCAACAGATGAGTACCGGGCACATAGCTGAAATGGACACTCCATCCATCCTGTTGTTCCA
>JAPORK010000471.1:0-12403 GCA_026710285.1 Endozoicomonadaceae bacterium
AACCTCTCCCAGGCTTCGACAAGCTCAGCCCACGGTGCGTCCGGCAAAGGTTGGTCTTCAGCAACAGACACAATAAATGATAAGGTGAACACTACCGAAAATATCAGGCTTCCGGAAGAACAACCCATTTAATTTATGAAATCTAAATGGAGATCGCGGGAATATAGGTTTAATAAGAAGGACTTGACAATACCAACCATATAGTGGTTGCAAGCTTTATTAATAGCTTCGTTATGGAGAAAGAGTATCTGAAACAACAATTTTAGAGTCGTGTCAATGCGTAAGTCCTATTATAAATCAAATGGTTATTTGTTTTTTTAGGGGCAATTAAATAGAAAAATCAGTGCTCTCCATATGAGCACGACTAGAAGGAAGATATTTGGGTATAACTGTGCCTGCCTGATCAAGTCTGAATCGCGCTATATTATCTAATCCCGGACTGTGAACAACGTTTTCAGCTCTTGCTGATTATTTTCAAATAACTGATGGTAGTTTAAACAAAATTTTTCTTCATTTGGTTCAAGCAATACTTCAACCGATGGTGCCACGCCATCTTTCCAGGGCGGTAAATCTACACCGTGAAGCCTGCAAAGTGTGTTGGTTAGCATTTCCGCTATTCCACCGGAGCCTCTCCAGGTTGGGGCAAGGTGAACATACCACCAATGTATTCTGGGAATAAAAGTTAAATCACCATGCAGACATTTTTGGATCATTTCATCAATATATGCTATACACTCAGGAATAATTTTCCAATCTGGATGCAACCATACTCCTGATACATATCCATGTTCAGTAAGCATATAATCTTCAGCATGCTCTCCAAAGAATTTTTTGCTCTCACCACCAATCCGGAGAGAAAAAAGTAACTCGGTTAATGGTATATTTCGACCTTTAATCTTTCCCTGAACTAAGCCATATTTGAGCACCCCGGAAAATGGCTGAAAATGCTTTATCCAATGTGCGCCTGTCTCATTCTGTTTGTTTAGATAATGCTCTCCGTCATAGGGAAGCATAAACGCTCTTTTAAGGGCATAACCATAAGCACCCGTTAAATATAGTGGTGTCGTAGATAGTAATCTGCTCTTAATTCCTGAAAAATATGCTGGATCATCTCTTCTTAACCCAAAGTATTCCGATTTTGAATTTCCTCTGTTAAAAGCAATCTCATGGCGCTTTTTTTCAAAATGACTAATTAAAGCAGTCGATTCTAAAATACCACCATTAATAAGGCTTACAGCCTCTAAAACTGCTTGCTCAAAATCGTTATCCCATACTTTTGAGTCACCGTAAAAGGGCCATTGAGATGTCTTTCTTTTTGCTATATGCTTTCCTTCTATCGCTGTATTTTCTAGTTTAGGTATTATTTTTTTTATCGTTACCTGTTGTGTACCCTGCGTTTTTTCCTGTTGGTCAGAACGCCCCACTTTATCACAAATAGCAGACAGTTCATTTATTATATCCATGCTTTTTCTCCTAAAATTTTTATTACTTCTCTGCGTTCTGAAAAACAATAAAATAGCGTCTTTTTTATCATGTTTACTTTCTGCAAAAGATCATAAACCCGTTCCATCATTACATATTATTTAATCCTGGGCTGTGAACAACGTTTTCAGCTCTTGCTGATTATTTTCAAATAACTGATGGTAGTTTAAACAAAATTTTTCTTCATTTGGTTCAAGCAATACTTCAACCGATGGTGCCACGCCATCTTTCCAGGGCGGTAAATCTACACCGTGAAGCCTGCAAAGTGTGTTGGTTAGCATTTCCGCTATTCCACCGGAGCCTCTCCAGGTTGGGGCAAGGTGAACATACCACCAATGTATTCTGGGAATAAAAGTTAAATCACCATGCAGACATTTTTCTATCATTTCATTAATGTGCGCTATACATACAGGAATAATGTCTCGGTCCGGGTGCAGCCATATTCCTGATACAGGTCCGTTTGCAGTAAGCGCATAATCCTCCTCCTCATCATCTCCAAAGAATCTTTCAGCATCTTTGTCTTTAATCCAGAAGGCAAAAACATTCTGGGTTAATGGTATCTTTTGCTCTTTAATCTTTCCCTGAACCAAACCATACCTGAGCACGCTGGAAAACGGATAAAAATGCTCTGCCCAGTATTTGCCCGCAGGACCTCGTTTGTTGATATAGTGGTCTGCGTCATATGGCATTGTAAGTGCTCTCTCAAGCGCGTAACCATAAGCACCCGTTAAATACAGAGATGTATAATAGGATCGTGCATTATTAAATTTTGAAAAATGTAAGGGATCATCTCTTCTTAGCCCAAATTGTACTGAATCCTTATTTTTTCTTTTAACAGCAATCTCATGGCGCTTTTTTTCAAAATGACCAATTAAAGCAGTCGATTCTAAAATACCATCATTAATAAGGCTTAAAGCCTCTAAAACTGCTCTTTCAAACTCGTTATCCCATACTGTTGGGTCACCATAAAAGGGCCATTTAAATGCCTTTCTTTTTGCTATATGCTTTCCTTCTATCGCTGCATTTTCAGGTTCAGGCATTATTTTTTTTATGGTTACTTGTTGTTTGCTCTGGGTTTTTTCTTTTTGATCAGGATATTCCGGTTTATCACAGATGTCAGACAGTCCTGCCAGTGGATTCATATTCCTGCTCCTAAAATTTTTACTACTTAGTTCCACAGAATTTTATTAAGTTCAGGGTAATTGCCGACACCGATGCAAGCATTTCTGACAAAATTTCAGTACAAAACGTTGTTAACACCGGGCGAACATTGGGTGATTTTGCTGTAGCCACTAATTAACAGAGGAAATTAACCACTTTAACAGTTGTGTTTCTTTGATATAAATTGAGAACAGTGTAATATTAATTCTTCTTTATAATATTTTTTTGTTTTATCTGTTTGTACGGGTAAAACCTAAAGTTATTCAACGGTAATGTAGCGATATCAGGACTTTTATATGCCTTTAGATATTCATGAAGAACGCATATTAATTTTAGACTTTGGCTCACAGTATACACAGCTGATTGCCAGACGAATACGTCAGGCAGGCGTCTATTGTGAAATTCATCCTTTTAATATGGATGAACAGGCGATTAAATCATTTGCTCCTAAAGCCATTATTCTTTCCGGAGGTCCTGAAACTGTCACTGCTTCCAATACGCCAAGAGTACCTTCAGTGGTTTTTAAAGCAGGCTGTCCTGTACTGGGAATATGTTATGGTATGCAGGTAATGGCACAACAGCTCGGCGGTCATGTCACCAGTGCAGTAAAAAATGAATTTGGTTACGCCCGTGTCAGGGTGGATACGCCTTGCAGATTATTGCAACAAATTAGAGACCATACTGAAAATGATGGTTCTTCAAGCCTGGATGTATGGATGAGTCATGGAGATAAAGTAACTGCACTACCCCCGGGATTTACCTGCTCTGCTTCTACCTCTTCATGTCCGATTGCCGCTATGGCAAACGATAAACATCAGTTTTATGGACTACAATTTCACCCTGAAGTCACTCACACCAAGCAGGGCTATCATATTATAGAGCGTTTTGTGACTGATATTGCCGGTTGTAAAAAGTTATGGACTGCACAAAATATTATTGATGATGCCATTAATAACATTCGCGATCAGGTAGGATCCAATAAAGTATTGCTCGGTTTGTCCGGCGGTGTTGATTCAAGCGTAGTAGCTGCTCTTATTCATAAAGCGATTGGTCATCAGCTCACCTGTGTTTTTGTTGATAACGGTCTGTTACGGCTGAATGAAGCAGATCAGGTTAAACAGATGTTTGCAGATAATATAGGCATCAACCTGATCCAGGTTAATGCAGAAGATAACTTTCTTCAACGGCTTACAGATGTTGATGATCCTGAGAAAAAACGTAAAATTATCGGCGAGACATTTATTGAAGTTTTTGATGAAACTGCTGAGCGTAGGGGTGATATAAAATTTCTGGCACAGGGCACAATCTATCCGGATATTATAGAATCTGCTGCGAGCACAACGGGCAAAGCGCATGTGATAAAATCACATCACAATGTCGGTGGTTTGCCAAAGACCATGAAAATGCAGTTGGTCGAACCGCTGAAAGAACTGTTTAAAGATGAAGTCAGAAGTATTGGAATAGCACTGGGATTACCTGATGAGATTGTTTATCGTCATCCCTTCCCGGGTCCGGGTCTTGGTGTGCGTATTCCGGGAAAGGTCACAAAAGCGTATACAAGCATACTCCGACAGGCAGATGCTATTTTTATTGATGAGCTGCGTCAGGCAGGATGGTATGAAAAAGTCAGTCAGGCTTTTGCTGTTTTTTTACCTGTCAAATCAGTGGGCGTTGTTGGAGACAAACGACGTTATGCATATGTTGTTAGCCTGCGTGCAGTAGAAACAGTTGATTTCATGACAGCCCGCTGGGCTCATTTACCCTACGATTTACTTGCAACAATTTCTGCCCGCATTATTAATGAAATTGATCAGGTTTCCCGTGTTACTTATGATATTTCTGATAAGCCACCGGCCACTATAGAGTGGGAATGACAAGGGGTTACGTCTGTTTTATGCAGGTATTTTTTGATTGCCTGCTTTCTGAAACCAGCTAAAGATCGGCAAATGAAAGGCATATACTTATCGCTGAATTGATTTCTGTCATGGAAAAACAGCAGCAGATGTAAAAACTGGTCATTGTTTTGAATATAAAGATAAATGACTGGTTTACCTGATATCTTTCTGATATCTCAGGTTAAGGTCTGTTTATTTTTCACAAACACCTTTCCATACGTAGAACATATTGTCGGTAGTCGATGACCTTTTAAGACACCATTGCTGATTTTTATCATAACAGTGCAGTTCATTGTAGCGTCTTTTTTTAAAGCTATTTTTGGGATGGATACAGTTTGCTCCGCCGACCCACCAGTTATTACTGTTGATCGCATGACCTTGTGCCAGAACGATTTCGTGTAATGTTGCAACCGAACAACCTCTCTTTTTTAATATCAATGTACCCTTTACTACAAAATGAAGCGAGTCCGGGAGACGCCCATAATTGTCGGCAGCAACCCAGTTCTTGAAGCAGCTTTTGGGATAGGAGGCGTTTTTTCTGCCTGCTTTTACCCTTATAGACATATATTTATAAGTAGATACTCCTTTGTAGGGTTGACCCGAAGTAACACAGTGGTCATTTTCAATAAATGCAACTGAATCAAACCCATGTGAAGTTTTAGATACAAACCGGACATCATTATTGCGCAGATGTTTGCTATAGCCTGGTACTACAGTAAATATTGTGGTTATTGCTGTACTGATAACGACAGTAACAATATGACTTGTTTTACAATTTAACATTGACTAAAACCTCAGGTTGATATTTTCAACTGGTAAGTGCAGATATTTTTAAAAATATATTTGTGAACTTAAATTTTCCAGATGCTAAAACTATAGTTGAATTGGCTTGTTTATAGTGGATATGTTAGTTTAATTTAAACCCCAGTTTGGAGTTTTTGATTTAATAAAAATTTTTCCTTAACAGACAGATAATGCTGAGTAACCCTGTTTATTAAATATGGTTACTTTCAAATTGTACAACAATATGATAAATAAGCTGCTTAATAAAAAAATTATTTTTTAATCTAAAGGTAAAGTTAACGCATAAAACAGCAAAAAACATTTCAGTTGCACGACATAATATTTATATTGGATTGCGCTTATTTAATTGTGCCTGAATAAACAGTAATCTCTATGGCTTTGCCAGCCTCGTGCAGATAGCCTGAGCAAAGCCAAAGCTATTAACTTAAGCGTTTGTTCATCATTCACCAACCTGCCTATCTGCTAATCTGGCATTTTTGAAACCTGCTACTAAATGATAAACTTGCTTTAAGAATACTTTTCGTGCAGATATTCTATTAACATTTTTTGCGTCTCTTTCATTTGAATCTCTCCCAGCGCTTCATAAAGCTTATGATAAAAGTTTTTACCGCCTTCGCTATCGAAATATGTCCTGTACATTTGATGTATCTTTTCATCGACCTTACGGTAATTATGATATATTTCATCAAGCTCATCATCTGTCATATCAAGCATTCTCCCTAAGGATTTCCAGTCGTTTATCATTTCAACTGTGCGTAGTTTTTCAATGAGCATTATATCCAACTTGTCCATATGCAAATTTTTCCATTCAGATAAAAATTCAGCTTGTGGCAGTTTAGGGTGCTGTGCTACATATGTTAATCCTGAAACAGACGTAACTGGTGCATATGGGCGATGATAAGGAGTATTGTAAGAGCAACCAGGATTGACGTTGGCTGAGTAACCTCCTGAATAACCTGTTGCTGGTCTCATTGGTTGCCATTGTGACATTGCAGATGCAGAATAGTGCTGCCGTGGCGGTTCCTGGATTGGATCCCTTCTTACCGGCGTTTCATAGCGTGGAGGATTTTGTAATTCAGATTGCTGTACAGAACGACGTTGTTCACGGGGGGGTATTTTAGATTTCAACACAATCAGCTTCCTCTCAGATTCAGGAGCAAAAACGGGTGCAGGTCTGAGATCAGATTCCTGAATCTTCCCACCACAATAAATTAAAATTTGCTGTTTTTTCGCCGGATATTGTTTAAATGCAGTCAGGAGATTTCTGCGGTGATCTTTAGTCAGTGTTTCATAACTCAAATTAGCTGAAGGGATTTGCACTCTTTGTGAATGCTCTGCTTTACTGTTAAGTAGTTCTTGTATAAGTTGCTGAAAAGCATATTGCTTTTTCTCTTCATTTATCACGCAGGGATTATTTAAAAAATCAATAATTTCTTCAATATCCTGAAAATATATCTTTCTGCACATGTCTCTAATCTGCAGTTTGTCTTTCAGATACTCTGACTGAGAAGGAACTAAACAATACTTAAAACAGGATTTTTGTTCTGTTACCATCGTCATCAGCTCTGCTACGCTAATCTGTGAACTATCCGCCGGCACAGGACCCGATAAATGAGATACAGATTGCAAAGAAGATGCACCGGGATTAAGAGAATAATTAGCCATTCCCTGTGTCAGGCTGCTTAAATCTCTTCCTGCAAAAGTTGCATTCTGGTCATACCCGGCAGTCCTCATGCTTGGCGGAACACTGCTATTTGAACTGCCTGAACCCGTTTGAGGGTTATAATATCTGTAATCGTTATTTGAGCTGAATGGATCCATAAGTCTCTCCTTTTGTTCGTTAGAATAAAAACATTCACAACAGGAGACTGTATAAAAGATCATTTGTTCATTGTTGTTTTACTTTAGGTAAGTGCACTTAACCACTCTGTTTTTATCACTCTCATTGCAGTGCCGAAAAGCAGAGCCATTTCAGATAACCATTACAACAGCATCACTGCAATCCAACCGGCGATAAGTAAAGGTATATTGTAGTGGAGAAACGTAGGTATAACGGTATCACGCATATGATCATGTTGTCCATCCATATTCAATCCGGATGTAGGACCAATGGTGGAGTCAGAGGCAGGAGAACCAGCATCACCCAATGCACCGGCTGTACCCACCAGGGCAATCGTTGCCATTGGGGAGAGTCCTGTATACACGGCAACAGGTACATAAATAGCGGCTAATAGCGGAACAGTTGAAAATGAAGAGCCGATTCCCATGGTAATTAAAAGTCCTGCCAGCAACATCAAAAAAACCAGAAAACCTTTGCTTGGAACCGCTGTGGAAACTATTTTCACCAGCTGTGGAATACTGCCGGTTTGCTCAAGTACAGCAGCAAACCCTGATGCTGCCATCATGATAAAACCACACGGTGCCATCATTTTAAAACCTTCCATAAAAACGGAATCTGCTTTTTTTCGTGAAAAAGCACCCGTAAGCGTTAGTATAAGGCATCCGGATAAAGCACCCATAATCATTGAGTTCAACAGTAACTGTACCGTTACAGTTATACCAATAGCTGCTATGACAGAGAAAAAACGTATTTTCCCGGGCTGATCAGCACTTACAGATTTAGATTTCCAGATTGTATCGGAATATTTTCTTGGCTTTCTGTAGGAAAAGAACACCGCAAGTAACAGACCAGCAAGCATTCCCATTCCGGGAATCAACATTGCCAAAGGTAAATCCATAGCAGAAACAATGAGTCCGTTTTTTGCCAGATTACCTCCCAGCACATCATTAAGGTAGATCTCACCAAACCCTAAAGGGACTGTCATATAAGTACAGGTGATACCAAAGGTAATAATACAGGCAATCAGTCTGCGGTCAATTTTCATTTGATTAAACACACTCAGCAGCGGAGGAATAACCACAGGAATAAAAGCGATATGTACAGGGATCATATTCTGCGAAGCAATACCCATTAGTAACAGCATAAATAATAAATAAACTTTATACAGTACGGATTTGTTATTTTTCTGCCGGTCAAACAATCGGGTTAATTTTTCTGTTATACCAGAACACGATAATCCATTTGCAAAGGCACCAAGCAATCCATAGCTGAGCGCAATATTTGCAGCATTTGCAGCACCACTAGTAAAATGTTCAGTAATAACAGCTGGTGAAATACCTGCTGTAATACCTGCAATTAAAGCGCCTAAAATAAGAGCCAGTATAACATTGACTTTTATAAGACACAGTGCAAGCATAGCTATTACAGAAACAATAACTGTCATATTCTGTCCTTCTGTATTGAAAACATATTATTTTTAGTGACTCAGTTCTGTCCTGCTTGTCTTAATAATACAACTAAAAAAATTTTTTATTTCTGCATCGTCATCATCGTTAAAAATGGAAAACATATTGAATTAAATCGTTCATCGGTTAACAGGCCACCCCCCCATCTCCTTCCAGTAATTAACAATATTACAAAACAGTTCACTGGTTTTTGCTGCATCATAACGTGCAGAATGTGCATTGGTTTTATCAAACTTAATTTTTGCCGCTTCACAGGCAAGCGGCAATACGGTTTGTCCATAAGCCAGCCCTCCCAGTGTTGCTGTATCAAAACAGGAAAAAGGATGAAACGGGTTGCGTTTGGCATTAATTCTTTCTGCACAAGCATTGAGGAACCTAAGATCAAAAGCCGCATTGTGTCCGGTTAAAATAGCCCGGGTACATTTATTGCGTTTAACTGCTTTTGAGACAATATTAAATATTTCACCCAGCGCTTTTTCTTCTGCATAATCAATTCGTAAAGGGTGATAAGGGTCAATACCAATAAAGTCAATAGCCGTTTGTTCTATACGGGCACCTTTAAAAGGTTTTATATGGTAAGAGGCAGAATCTTCAGGAAAAACGTAACCTTTATCATCCATTCCGATCGTGATTGCAGATACTTCAAGAAGTGCATCTGTTTCTGCATTAAAACCACCTGTTTCAACATCGACAACAACAGGGAGAAAACCGCGAAAACGGGTGGCTATAGAATATTTAGAATCATCACTCACAAATAATTTGCCTTATGCATCAGTCATCACAACAGACCAGCTGGTTGTCTGTCCTGCATTTAAAGGAATAATAGTATCATGGCCCATCATAATACGCTCAGGAATATTTGCAGATTTTTTCTGTAATAACACTTTTTTATTATTCCTTGGAAGATTATAAAAATCAGCGCCATAAAAACTGACAAAGCCCTCCAGCATTTCCAGCTTATCAGCAGCTTCAAAAACATCAGCATAAAGCTCCAGCGCACAACAGGCAGAAAAACAGCCGGCACAACCACAGGCAGACTCTTTGGCATGTTGTGGATGAGGAGCAGAATCTGTACCGGCAAAAAATTTTGGATTTCCGGAAACAGCAGCTTGTAGTAAAGTTTGCTGGTGTCTTTCACGTTTGAGTATTGGCAGACAGTAAAGATGCGGTTTAATTCCTCCTACTAACATGTGGTTGCGATTAAACATTAAATGCTGTGGTGTAATTGTTGCTGCAATATTATCAGATGCAGTGGTTACAAAATCAACTGCGTCACTTGTTGTAATATGCTCCATTACAATCTTCAGCTGTGGATAACGCAAAGATAAAGGTATTAAAATCGTATCCAGAAAAACTTTTTCTCTTTCAAAAATATCAATTTCAGGGCTGGTTACTTCACCATGGACCAAAAGAGGAAGTCCTGTCTCTGCCATCGCCTCAAAAACTGGATAGAGGTGTTTTATTTCAGTAACACCTGCATTTGAATTAGTTGTTGCGCCTGCCGGATACAGTTTCATTGCATAAATGTCACCTGTCTGTCTGGCAAGCTTTATTTGTTCAGGTGTTGTATTGTCCGTCAGGTAAAGTGTCATCAGCGGTGTAAAATTACTTGCATCAGGAATATGCTGTTTAATTCTTTTTTTATAAGCTGCTGCTTTCTCTGCCGTTGTAACCGGAGGAATCAGATTAGGCATAATAATGGCCCGACTAAAGTAGCGGGCACTGGCTTTTACTGTACCTTCAAGTATACTGCCATCACGCAGATGGAGATGAAAATCATCGGGTTGTGTAACGTAAAATTCTGTTGTCATTCTATGTAAATATCCAGCTTAAGATCACTTTTAAATAATTTATATCTGCTCAATGATACAGGGATAAGTGTATTACACAATATCTGTTCAGCCAGATAATCAGAGAATAATTATTTATATTTGTTGACTGCTGCTTGCCACAGCCAAGCTAGAAATATTACTTACAGATAATTTCAGCAGGTTTGTCAACAACATAAACATGAGTACAGTGAAATACGATTTTAAATCTTTTTACACAGTAGTTACCACAAGCGCATGTAAGCTGTAAGTTAGTTTTGAACGCTATTTCTTCAGGATAGCTGCTAATTCAATATTAGCAACAGCCACTAAAAAGCCTCTTACAAAGAAAGAGGCTTGTTAATTTACGCTGGCTTAATAACGTTTATCAGAGATTAGCAAACACTTGTGCAGTATCAAGCATTCGGTTAGAGAAACCCCACTCATTATCATACCAAGCCATTATTTTCACCAAACGTCCCTGAACGGTTGTTTGTGTTGCATCAAAAATTGATGAATAGGCGACATGATTAAAATCTGCAGAAACCAATGGCTCCTGATTAATTGCAACCACTTCTTTTAATGTACCGGTAACTGACTGGACGATGGTTTCATTGACTTCTTCCGCTGTCGTTGTGCGTCCGGAAATAAAATTCAGATCCACCAACGAAACATTGGCAGTAGGAACACGCACCGCCATACCGGAAAATTTACCATTGAGTTCAGGAATGACCAGACCTACTGCTTTAGCTGCACCGGTTTGAGTGGGAATCATATTTAATGCTGCTGCACGGGCACGATACAGATCTGAATGGTATACATCTGTAAGCACCTGATCGTTGGTATAAGAATGAATTGTCGTCATAATACCGCTTTCGATACCCAGTTTGTCATTGAGTATTTTTGCCAGAGGAGCAAGACAATTGGTTGTGCATGATGCATTTGAGATGACTTTCATATCCGATGTTAGTACTTCATGGTTGACACCATAAACAATGGTTGCATCAACGTCCTGACCAGGAGCAGAAATAATAACTTTTTTAGCACCCGCATCTAAATGTGCCTGACAAGCGGTTTTACTTCTGAATAATCCGGTGCATTCAAGTACGATATCAACCCCTAACTGCTCCCAGGGTAAATCTTTTGGGTTACGCTCATTAAAAATATTTATTTTATTATCATTAACAATCAGGTAATTATTCTCATGGTTAACTTGTGCATTAAAGCGACCATGTACTGTATCATATTTCGTAAGATGAGCGTTTGTACGCGTATCCCCAAGATCATTAATAGCTACAATATGAAATTTATTTTCCAGTTTTCTTTCATAAATAGCTCTTAAAATAGTGCGACCAATACGTCCGTAACCATTTATAGCAAGCTTAATCATAATAAATCATCCAATAATAATTTTGATTACTTATTTTTTTAGATATATCAATAACTTTGCATGTTATTCTGTACAAAATGAGCAGCATACATCTATACAATTATGCAATCAAATCTTTTTTTAATACACGTATAAAAATATACACTTTATACAAACTGAGATTTTGCAGCAATTTAAGCAGAGAATACCTCAGTTGTCTGTTCCTGCCGGTTTTTATAAGCAGCACATGTTGTAAACCAGGTGTTTAGTACATGCTATTACAGTCGAAAATTTAGTATCCAGCTGATTGAGTTTGCTGCGTCCCAAATAATTTTTACCAAAGAGCAAGCAATTAATCACTCAAATCTACGGTAAACAAGCTTTGTATTTTAAACGCTTGGGTTATCTTTTCAATATATTTCTTGTAATTGGCAAGATCAATAATATAAAGGATTATTTTTCTGTTTATTTTTTTGAGTGCCAGGCAATGATGACGTGATACCCTACCTGCCGGATAAAAGCAGCCTGGCTTCGACAAGCTCAGCCCACGGTATTGATAAACCTGTGAAACAACATAA
>JAPORK010000471.1:12413-16322 GCA_026710285.1 Endozoicomonadaceae bacterium
CTGAATGACGGAATTTTACGGCGTGTCAGATAAATAAAATAGCCCGGAAAAATTTAGTTATATACAGATGAATAATTCAGTCACTTCCCAAATGCTGCTGAACACATTTTTTAATCAGCACAACATGTTAGCGAGAGCGAGAGTTTACTCTGGCAGGTGTTTCAGTATAAAAATGGCAATACTACCGTGCCACAGCCCAAGCTTAACCGCAGTTGTCCGGTTATTTTTAGCATA
Source organism: Endozoicomonadaceae bacterium (assembly GCA_026710285.1). Taxonomy (GTDB): domain Bacteria; phylum Pseudomonadota; class Gammaproteobacteria; order Pseudomonadales; family Endozoicomonadaceae; genus JAPORK01. The sequence goes on from JAPORK010000471.1 coordinate 12,648, forward strand.
ATAAACATTATAAGAATATACTTTAAGCGGGGTACAGAATCAGCACTTTTCCGCCCCGGTCAGCATTGATTATTTATTTACTCTTTTTTGTTTTTCCTTTGGTTATTTTTTCTTCCCACTGGTTATTTTGGAAATGAGCCTGCCAACCAGTTGCTTTGCTATCTTTTTCAGACATAAGATAGTTTTGTTGTGTCTTGCGACTAAAACGAATCACAGCATCATTACCCTCATGATCACTAACCGGTCCCTCAAGAAGATAATGATATTTTTTATCAATTAACGCTTTATAGGGAAGCAACTCTTTAACCAGTGGTGCACGTGTCTCTCTGTTGCGGGGAAATTTACTGGCAGCAAGAAAAAGTCCGGCTGCACCATCTCTTAATACATAGTGGTCATCCACTTTCTGACATAGCAGGTCAGGCATTGGAACAGGATCCATTTTCGGTGGTGCTGCCTGACCATTTTTTAGTAGTTTGCGTGTATTTTTACAATTTTCATTGGTGCAACCAAAGTACTTTCCAAACCGCCCGCTCTTTAATTGCATTTCGCTATTACATTTATCACAGATCAGTGTCGGACCTTCATACCCTTTAATCTTAAAAGTGCCCTGCTCTACCTTAAAACCACTACAGTCCGGATTATTACCACAAATGTGGATTTTTCTGTTTTCATCAATTAAATAACTATCCATGGCAGTAAAACAGACCGGACAACGTTTTTTTGCCCGTAATGCATTAACTTCAGCAAAATCATCATCGGCTGTTTCAGAATCGTCGGTGATTAAATTGACTGTCTCTTTACAACGCTCCTTTGGCGGCAGCGCATAACCGGAGCATCCTAAAAACACCCCGGTACTGGCTGTTCTTATTTGCATATGGCGATTGCATTTAGTACAGTGGATATCTATGTCTACCGGTTGATTATTTCTCATACCATCCGGTGCTTCAGCATGCTCTAAACGTTTACGAAAGTCGGCATAAAAATCATTAAGAACATTCAGCCATTGAGAGTGACCCGTTGCAATGGCATCGAGATTTTCCTCCATTTTTGCAGTAAATCCATAGTCCATTAAGTTATCAAAATTTTCATTCAGACGATCGGTTACAATATCACCAATTTTTTCCGCATAAAACCGCCGTTTATGCAGTGAAATATAACCACGATCCTGAATCGTTGAAATAATAGATGCATAAGTAGATGGACGACCAATTCCCTGCTTTTCCAGCTCTTTTACTAAAGCCGCTTCAGTAAAACGAGCAGGTGGACGTGTAAATAGTTGTTTTGGGTCCAGATTTTCAAGCGTCAGTTGCTGACCTTTAGTAAAATTATCTGGCAATATTACATCATCACTTTTTTTTCCAACATTATGTACTTTGGTAAAACCATCAAACTGCATGATTCGTCCTTTGGTTTTTAGTTCAAAATCATCTGCTTTGACAATAATAGTGCTACTCAAATATTTAGCAGGCGTCATTTGACAAGCAATAAACTGACGCCAGATGAGTTCGTACAAACGTACAGCATCGGCTTCCATACCTTTTAGCTTATCAGGAGAACAAACTACATCAGAAGGACGAATAGCCTCATGTGCTTCCTGCGCTTTGGTTTTACTGATATAAACATTTGGTTGCTCCGGAAGGTATTGTGCTGCAAACTTTTTTTCTATGTAAGCCCTGACCATCCCTACAGCTTCATTACTGAGGTTTGTAGAGTCTGTACGCATATAAGTAATATAACCGGCTTCATAGAGACGCTGAGCCATTAACATGGTTTTTTTAACGCTGAATCGCAAAGCAATACTTGCAGCCTGCTGCAGTGTCGAGGTTATAAAAGGTGCAGGAGGTCGTGTTTGCGTAGGCTTGCTTTCATGCTGCTCAATGGTGTAGGTGGCTTGTTTAAGTAATGCCAGTGCAGTTTCTGCTGCTTCTTTATTTTCAGGTTTGAAGGATTTTCCACCCTGTTTAGTGACTTCAAACCGGACACTCTTCTTTTCTGCCTGTTTGCTGAACAAAGAGACAAAAACTTCCCAGTACTCTTTGGGTACAAATTTATGAATTTCTCTTTCTCTTTCAACAATCAATTTGACAGCCACCGATTGTACCCGCCCGGCAGAAAGTCCACGTGCTACTTTACTCCACAACAGAGGAGAGAGCATAAATCCTACAACACGATCAAGAAAACGTCTCGCCTGTTGTGCATTAACCCGGTCCATATTCAGGTTGCCAGGGGAGTCAAAAGCTTCCTTTATCGCATTTTTAGTGATCTCATTAAATGTAACCCGCTTATAGGTAGCAGCATCACTACCGATGGACTCCATCAGATGCCATGCAATCGCTTCTCCTTCACGATCAAGGTCTGTGGCCAGATAAACAGTATTGACTTTTTTGGCAAGATTTTTCAGTTCATTAACGATGTTTTCTTTTCCCGGTAAAATTTCATAATGGGGTATCCACTGCTGTTCAGGATCAATCCCCATCCTGTTTACCAGTTGTTGATGTTTTTTTTCTTTATTAATGGCAGCTTTTTCTTGCGGAGACATTTTTTTCTTTTTTTCAGTTTTTGCTGCTGCCTGCTGATTTATCGATACCCGTTTTTTGGATCCACTCACCGGTAAATCACGAATATGCCCCACGCTGGATTTAACAACAAAATTACTTCCCAGATATTTATTAATTGTTTTCGCCTTAGCCGGCGACTCCACAATAACTAAGGATTTATCCATAAACTATTCCATATATCAGGCTAATCATATTTATAATCAAAATGACTAAAATTTCATGTAACAAGGTTTTTATCTACCTTTTAGTGTTATTTACAACACGCTTTTGTATTTTTACAATTACTTTGATATTTTAACTTGTGCTTGTTACTGTTCAGCACAAATACATATCTGTTTACTTTTAAATTACTTAATTTTGTTATACCTTTTTATTGAGTTAAAAAATGTTATATACTTTCAAAATATTTGTAACCACAGGGTTTTATAAAAATACAATGCTGCTATTTAAAACTTAACGGGCATATATATTTTGTGTTACTACAATCATAATATTTCAAAAAACCTGATTTACCGGATACGAAACGTTTTCAACCAGAGCATCATGTTGCAATAAACTGTTTTTATCACTCTCCGGACCGCCAATAAAAACAGACTTATTTGTTGCCGACAAAACAAATAATTTTACACCTGGTTTCCTCTCAGTTGAGATTTATAAGCATATAACCTCTGCAGGTCAAGTATTGTCAGCATAAAAATTTTTTAAAGATATTAAATATCTGTAAATAATTAATAACAATAACTTATAATAATATTCTGGATAGGTGTTAAAAAAAATAGTTGTTAAAAACAGTTAAATATTAATTTATAAAAGATGCTAACTTCTGTTTTTTAAAATTAAAACATTCTGAATCAGCTAAGTAATAAAAACGTAAAACAACTGATCAAACCACTAAAATTCAACATAAAATAACAAAAGAAATTTTTAAAAAATAATAAATTTAAATCATATTAAAATAATGCTTATAAACAATGTATTTTAGTAACAATTAACCTGAAGATAAATTATTAATCTTTCGGGTACCCGTTATAATGGGCAGATTGAGAAGTCGTTTATCGCCATCATTCAACTATCATGCAGATAGTTTTTATAAAATAAAAGCCTTTAATCTATTGAT
>JAPORK010000539.1 GCA_026710285.1 Endozoicomonadaceae bacterium
AGGTTTTAGGGTACCAGATCACTGATCAGGCTACTTAGCTGATTAACCATCTGAAAACAATCAATCTGAATATTAACTGCGAAGAAACATCAAAGTTATTAATCAAATCACGTCTATTATGATAAAGTTTACGAATTTCGCACTGAACACTAGCCACTCGTTGCAACCAAAGTTACATTTTAAACCTTTATTTAGTATGAGGAACAAGGGTCATTGCTAAGTACGAAATTCGTATGAAGTATCAAATTATAGCTATTTGCCTGCTATCTAAAGGTATCAGATCAGTCTAAAAACATAACAAATTTTATCAAAAGCAGTTATGTTCATCCAACTCGAAAATACCGGATTCACTTTCTCATAAAACATTATTATTGAGGATTATACAAAAATAAAACCCGCTTTTTATAAATGTTTTTTGTAATTTGAAATACCACTGTATCTGGCGCCAAATATTAAGGCACCCACAACTGCTCTTAAATCTGTTTACTCTTCTTCTGTTATGCTCGCTGGACGATCTACCAGCTCAACATAGGCCATAGGCGCAGAATCACCATTACGGTAACCACATTTTAGAATGCGCATATAACCACCTGGTCTATCTTCATACCTTGGACCCAGTTCAGCAAATAGTTTACCGACTCCGTTTGTATTACGTAAACGATTAAATACTAAACGTCTGTTTGCAACGGTATCCACTTTGGATACCGTGATTAATGGCTCTGCAAACCGACGCAACTCTTTTGCCTTAGCTAATGTTGTTTTAATTAGCTCATGCTCAACCAGCGATGTAACCATATTACGGAACATCGCATCACGATGAGCACTATTTCTGTTAAGCTTTCGCCCACTTTTACGATGACGCATAAATCAAAATCCTTACCAGTTTATCCTGAATTTAACATTAAACTGTACTGTCGCTTTTTATACTGGCAGGTGGCCAGTTATCTAAACGGGTTCCAAGACTTAAACCGCGTGAAGCAAGCACATCTTTAATTTCATTAAGTGATTTTTTACCCAGGTTAGGGGTTTTCAAAAGCTCCATTTCTGTGCGCTGAACTAAATCACCTATGTAGTAAATATTTTCTGCTTTCAGACAGTTTGCACTACGGACAGTGAGCTCCAAATCATCAACCGGTCGAAGCAGGATAGGTTCAAATTCATCTTCCTCTTCTTCGATTTCAGGCTCTGTACTATCTTCTAAATCAACAAAAGCCTCTAGTTGATACTGCAGAATAGTCGCAGCAAAACGAATAACTTCATCCGGAGAGATTGTACCATCCGTTTTGAGATCAATAATTAGCTTATCCAGGTCAGTACGTTGCTCTACACGTGCACGCTCAACTGTATAAGAAACTCGACGAACAGGACTATAAGTAGCATCCAGCTGCAAGCATCCAATCGGACGTGTTTCATCTTCATCACTATAACGGGAATCTGCAGTTTCATAACCACGCCCATAACGTACACGCATACGCATTTTAAAATTTGTATTGTCATTGCTCAGATGTGCAATCACATAATCAGGATTTAAAATCTCAACATCATGTGTTTGTTCAATATCAGCAGCAGTAACAACACCTGCTCCCTGTTTATGCAATGTTAGTTCAGCTTCATCCCGACCAACCATCTGAATAACCAACCCTTTAAGGTTCATCAGAATTTCAATGACATCTTCCTGAACACCTTCTAGTGTACTATATTCATGCTCAACGCCTTCAATCTCTACTTCTGTAACTGCACAGCCTGGCATTGAAGAGAGTAAAATACGTCGTAATGCATTACCTAACGTATAACCAAAACCCCGTTCAAATGGTTCCAGCGTAATTTTCGCATGAGTCGGACTAATTGTTTCCACTTCAATATGACGTGGAGTTAAAAATTCTTTTGCCGAGTTCCGCATCGATTGGACACCCCACCTGGTTTAATTCTTAATACTTACTTAGAGTACAACTCAACGATCAAGCTTTCATTGATATCAGCCGCAAAGTCATCCCGATCAGGAATCGTAACAAATACTGCTTCTTTTTTATTAGCATCAATTTCCATCCATGAAGGATATCCACGTTGTGCTGCTAATTCAAGTGCTGCGGTAATACGTAATTGTTTCTTCGCTTTCTCACGAATGACAATACGATCTCCTGGTTTCACCTGATAAGAAGGTCTGTTTACTGAATTTTCATTAACCAGAATAGCATTATGCGCAACTAGTTGGCGTGCTTCTGCACGGGTAGACCCAAAACCTGCTCTGTAAACAACATTATCTAAACGACTTTCCAGTGATTGAAGCAAATTAACACCGGTTGCTCCTTTGCGACGATCTGCTTTTTTATAATAATTCCGAAACTGTTTTTCCAGCACGCCATACATACGACGTACTTTTTGTTTTTCACGCAGCTGAACACCAAAATCAGAGAGGCGACCACGACTTTGTCCATGCTGACCGGGTTGTTTGTCTGCATGGCATTTGCTCTCCAGAGCACGCACACCACTCTTCAATAATAAATCTGTCCCTTCACGACGGGAAAGCTTACACTTAGGGCCTCTGTATCTTGCCATTTATATGATCTCCTGAGCGTTACACACGGCGTTTTTTTGGAGGACGACAGCCATTATGGGGAATAGGCGTAACGTCAGTAATACTATTAACTTTGAAGCCACACGCATGAAGCGCCCGAACAGCCGATTCACGACCGGGTCCTGGCCCTTTTACACGGACATCTACGTTCTTCAGACCGTAATCAGAGGCAGCAGCCTGACCGGCACGATCAGCAGCAATTTGTGCCGCAAATGGGGTGCTTTTACGGGAACCGCGGAAGCCTGAACCTCCTGCTGTTGCCCACGTCAGTGTGTTACCTTGTCGGTCGGTAATCGTCACGATGGTGTTGTTAAAAGATGCATGAATGTGTGCAATACCATCTGTAATTGCAGCTTTCACCTTTTTACGTGACCGTGTACCTGGCTTTGCCATATCAGAATAATCCTGTGTTTAATACAATTAAATAGATACTTTATTTCAATTCAACACTAACTTCTAATGGCCTTTTTAGGACCTTTACGGGTACGTGCATTGGTTTTGGTGCGCTGACCGCGAAGCGGTAAACTCCGGCGATGACGCAGTCCTCTGTAGCAACCCAAATCCATCAAACGCTTAATATTCATACTCACTTCACGACGTAAATCACCTTCAATGGTGAATTTAGCCACATTAGTTCGTAATGACTCAATTTGTTCTTCAGATAAAGAGTTTACTTTAGCAGCAGGATCAACACCTGCTTCCCGGCAAATAACTTTTGACCGGGTATAGCCAATACCATAAATATAAGTTAGTGAGATAACAATATGTTTGTTATCCGGAATATTGATGCCTGCAATACGGGCCATTCAATTAATCTCCGTTAAAACTTCGATGTTATTAACAACATAACAATTTTTCATCGAAAATAGCTAGTCAGCCTATCATTTATACCAAAATTTATCAAGGGAGTTTAATGATATTTTTTGCAATAATCACGACTTCACAAATAATTTTCTGGTGCTGTTATGCCAAAAGATAAGCTAAATCAACAATATTTTTTATGCGACCTGAAAACAAATTAACATTAAAGGGTGTCTATTTATTTTCAGTTTTATCTCTGCATAAAGACTTTAGCCCTGGCGCTGTTTATGCCGGGGATCAGTACAAATTACTCTCACTGCTCCATTACGCTTAATAACTTTGCAGTTACGACAAATTTTTTTTACAGAAGCACGAACTTTCATCTATTTTCTCCAATGCTTATGACCATTTTACAACTATCTGAAACAACATCCCTGTCAGTTATAATCAGGCTTTTATAAAATTCTGAGGCAGCTTTATGTTATTTACAGCCAACTACCCGCTCTTTCAGTTACCTGCTAAATCCTTTAAGATTTGCTTTTCTCATTAAAGAATCATACTGGTTATTCATTAACCGTGACTGAATTTGAGCCATAGTGTCCATTACAACAACAACTACAATCAACAGTGAAGTTCCACCTAAATAGAAAGGAACGTTTGCCCAAATAACAAGAAACTGTGGTAAAAGACAGACAGCTGTCATATAAACAGCACCAACCAGTGTTAAACGGGTTAAAACACCATCAATATATTTAGCCGTATGTTTACCGGGACGAATACCAGGAATAAATGCACCTGATTTTTTCAAATTATCTGCAACATCTCTTGGATTAAAAACCAAAGCAGTATAAAAAAAGCAGAAAAATACAATTCCTACAGAAAAAAGAACCAAGTTTAAAGGTTGTCCGGGACCCAATGCCATTGCAACCTGTTGCAGCCATTCCATTCCGGCTCCCTGACCAAACCACTGAGCAATAGATGCAGGGAAAAGAAGGATGCTGGAAGCAAAGATGGCAGGAATAACACCCGACATATTTATTTTTAAAGGTAAATGACTACTTTGTGCAGCATATACTTTACGCCCCTGTTGACGTTTTGCATAATTAACAGTAATACGTCGTTGTCCACGCTCCATGAAAACAACACCAGCAATTACAGCCATTGCAAAAATACCGACCGCCAATAAGGCAAGCATGTTAATATCACCCTGATGTGCAGCTTCCAGCGAATGACCAATGGCTCTTGGTAATCCGGCAACAATACCTGAAAAAATAAGCAATGAAATACCATTACCTATTCCCCGCTCAGTAATTTGCTCGCCCAACCACATCATAAATACCGAACCTGTTACCAGGGTAACTATAGCAGTAACATAAAAAGTAAAGTCTGCTGAAAAAGCAACATCATTTTTCACCAATCCGACTGTAATACCAAATCCCTGAATCAGTGCCAGTAAAACAGTACCATAGCGGGTATATTGGGTAATCTTCCTGCGTCCACTCTCGCCTTCTTTTCTTAATTGCTCAAGTTGCGGACTGACTACCTGCAATAACTGCATAATGATAGAAGCTGAAATATAGGGCATAATGCCCAGCGCCAAAATAGACATCCGTTCCAAAGCACCACCCGAGAACATGTTGAACATACTCAAAATGGTGTTTTGGTTTTGGTTAAATAGTGTTACCAGCCTTTCAGGATTAATACCGGGAACAGGGATATGTGCACCAATACGGTAAATTACAATAGCCAGAAAGACGAATCTTAGCCTAGCCCACAAATCACTCATACTGTTACGGCTTTCTATAGGTAACGCCTTTTTCGCCATTTGACTTTATCCTCAGCTCTCAACAGTGCCACCAGCAGCTTCTACTGCTGCACGGGCCCCTTTGGTTATGCCTAATTTTTTAATTGTTACAGCCTTATCTAATTTACCGGATAATATGATTTTTACATATTTAATTTTATGCTGAATCAATCCGGCTTTTTTAAGTGTTTCAAGGCTAATTTCATTTGTATCTGTATTAGATAATTGATTCAGACGAACTTCTGCTGTAACTTGTGAACGTGCTGAAAAGAAGCCAAATTTTGGCAATCTTCTTTGCAGCGGTTGTTGTCCGCCTTCAAAACCGGGCTTAACACCACCACCGGTCCGGGACTTTTGTCCTTTGTGACCACGACCACAGGTTTTTCCTAAACCACTACCTATGCCACGTCCTTTGCGTTTACGTTCCTTATTACTTCCGGGTGCCGGAGATAAAGCATTTAACTTCATTCTATTCTCCTTCAACTTTAACAAGATAAGACACTTTATTTATCATACCACGTACAGACGGAGTATCTTCTAATTCAACACAGTGTCTTATACGACGCAATCCCAGACCACGAACACAGGCCTGATGCTTTTTTATACGCCCATTAATACTTTTGATTAATGTCACTTTAACTGTTTTGGCAGCCATAAATCACCCCAGAATATCTTTAACAGTTTTACCGCGTTTTACTGCGACATCTTCTGGCGAACAAATTGCCTTTAAACCTTTAAGTGTTGCACGAACAACATTAACCGGATTCGTGGAACCATAACATTTTCCAAGTACGTTATGGACACCGGCAACCTCCATTACCGCACGCATAGCTCCACCTGCAATGATACCAGTACCCTCTGATGCAGGCTGCATAAACACTTTTGATGAACCATGCTCTGCTTCTACAGCATAGTAAATAGTATTTTCGTGCAGATTAATTTTAATCATATTGCGACGTGCGGCTTCCATACTCTTTTGAATAGCAACCGGTACTTCACGCGCTTTACCATGCCCAAAACCTATTTTACCTTTACCATCACCCACAACGACAAGTGCGGTAAAGCCAAATACACGACCACCTTTAACTACTTTTGCAACACGATTGACCTGGACAAGCTTCTCTATCAGGCCTTCATCATTTTTCACTTCATCTCTTGCCATGATTTCTCACCTGTTAAAATTGCAGTCCGCCTTCACGTGCAGCATCTGCTAAATCTTTTACTCTGCCATGAAATTTAAAACCAGAACGATCAAATGCAACAATATCAATACTGGCTGACTTTGCACGCTTAGCAATTTCAGCCCCTACTTTTCTTGCAGCATCTTTATTTCCTGTTTTGCCAGCATTACTTATATTTTTGTCCTGTGTAGAAGCAGACGCTACTACTGTATCACACCCACCAGGTTTTGAAACGATAATTTGTGCGTACATATGCCTGTTAGTTCGATGCACAGTCAGACGGGGTCTTCCCATCTCTTTGATTTTCATTCGTGAGCGAAGCGCACGCCGCATTCTGCTCATTTTTTTATCGTACATAATTTACCCTTTACCTACTGCTTACTTTTTCTTGGCTTCTTTACGATGAACACGCTCGTCAGCATAACGAACACCTTTACCTTTGTAAGGTTCAGGACGGCGGAAATCACGAATTTTAGCAGCCACCTGACCAACCAGCTGTTTATCAATGCCTTTTACTACAATTTCAGTCTGAGTAGGTATATCCACTGTTACACCAACCGGTAAATTATATTTCACCGGATGTGAATAGCCCAGGGCTAATATAACTTCATTACCTTTACTTTGTGCACGATAACCCACACCCACAAGCTGGAGCTTCTTTTCAAAACCTGTACTAACACCTACTACCATGTTATGGACCAGCGCACGTGTTGTACCTGACATTGCAACAGAAAATTTACTGTTATTACCGGCTTTAAAAGAAAGTAAATTACTTTCCTGCCCTATCTTTACTAATGGATGAATATTCATTTCTAACTGCCCTTTCTTACCTTTTACAGTAATCAGACTTTCAGAAATTTTAACATCAACACCAGCAGGAATTTCAACCGGCTGATTTGCTATACGAGACATTCCGGTCCTCCTAAAATACGCAACAAAGCACTTCACCACCTAAATTTGCGGCACGTGCAGCACGATCTGTAATAACCCCCATACTGGTGGAGATTATGGCAATACCCAGACCATTTCTGATTTTAGGCAGTTTATTAGATTTAGCATATTTGCGTAGACCAGGACGACTTATGCGTTTTATCTCTTTTATGACAGCCTCATTTTCAAAATATTTCAGGCGGATTGTCATTTCTGGCTTTACACCTTCTGTAACTGTTATATCCAGGATATAACCTTCGTCTTTTAAGACATTAGCCACTGCCATTCTTAACTTTGAAGCGGGCATTGTTACAGAAGTATGCTTTGCTCTTTGGGCATTACGGATACGGGTTAGCATATCTGCTAACGGGTCCTGCATACTCATCGTTTAATTTCTCCTTAAAAGCTATGCTTCATTCTTTTTACCAACTGGCTTTTCTGAGACCAGGAACATCACCACGCATAGCTGCTTCCCGCAGTTTAATGCGACTTAAACCAAACTTACGAAAATATCCGCGTGCACGCCCGGTAATACGACAACAGTTTCTTAATCGTACAGGGCTGGCATTACGAGGAAGTTTTTGCAAAGCAATCTGAGCTTCCCAACGCTCTTCTTCGCTTTTATTTACATTCCCAATAATAGCTTTTAATTCAGCACGCTTTTTAGCATATTTGGCAACAACCTTCTGACGTTTCAGTTCTCGCTGTTTCATCGATTCTTTAGCCATAAAGCTCTGTTTCCTCTCTTATGTTCGCAGCGGAAAACCAAACTGTTTCAAAAGTGCAAATGATGCTTCATCAGACACTGATTTGATTGTTAAAGTAATATCCAGACCACGAATTTTATCTATCTGATCATAATCAATTTCTGTAAAGATAATTTGCTCTTTAATACCTAGACTATAATTACCATGACCATCAAAGGATTTCCGACTTAAACCACGAAAATCTCGGACACGGGGCAGAGCAATGGTGACCAAACGTTGAAAAAATTCATACATCCGGTCTTTGCGTAAAGTCACTTTAACGCCAATAGGCCAGCCTTCACGAATTTTAAAACCTGCCACCGATTTACGTGCACGTGTGATAACTGGTTTTTGCCCTGAAATTTTAGTCATGTCATTAACGGCATGCTCAATAACTTTCTTATCACCAACGGCTTCACCTACACCCATATTCAGAGTAATTTTTGTAAGTAAAGGCACCTGGTTTTTATTGGTATACCCAAGCTCTTTCATAAGCTGCGGTATAATTTCTTCCTGATATTTTTTCTTAAATTCAGCCATACTTCTCTACCTTACACATCAACAGGTTTTCGGTTAGACTTGAAAATACGCTGTTTATTACCTTCTGCATCGAAAACAAAACCAACACGATCACCTTTTTCTGTTTCCGTATTCCAGATAGCAACATTAGAGATCTGAATAGGTGCTTCACGCTCAATGATCTCTCCCGGTTGATTTCTTCCAGGATTAGCACGCTGATGACGTTTAACCATGTTGACACCTTCAACAATCAACCGTCCATCTGAGCGAACCTGTGTCACCTTACCCCGTTTACCTCTGTCTTTGCCAGCAATAACCACGATTTCATCATGTCGACGAATCTTATTCATTGTCATCTCCTATACTACTTCTGGTGCCAATGAAATAATCTTCATAAACTGTTCACTACGCAGCTCACGTGTCACTGGTCCAAAAATACGGGTACCTATTGGTTGATTATTCGCATTTAATAATACTACTGCGTTGGTATCAAAATAAATACGCGATCCATCTCTGCGGCGAATCCCTGACCTGGTTCTGACAACAACAGCCTTTACAACCTGACCTTTTTTAACTTTTCCACGCGGATTAGCATCTTTTATGGTGATCTTAATGATATCACCAATACGAGCATAGCGACGCCGCGAACCACCAAGTACTTTAATGCACTTGACACGACGTGCGCCACTGTTATCCGCTACTTCTAACTCAGTTTCATTCTGAATCATTACTCTCTCCCAAATTGCAGGCTTTTACCAATCAAACGTTGAAACAGCCTTATATTTGAGTTGCTCGTTCAATTATAGAAACCAACGCAAAAGACTTTGTTTTAGCTTTTGGTAATGTTTCTTCTATCGTTACTGTATCACCAATATGGCACTCATTATGCTCATCATGAGCATGTAATTTAGTCGACCTTTTAATGATCTTGCTGTAAACAGGGTGTTTAACACGACGTTCCACAAGAACAGTAATGGTCTTATCCATTTTGTCACTTACTACTTTACCTGTAAGCGTTCGGACATTTTTTTTCTCAACCATGTCATTCACATCCTACACCTTAGACTGCTCAGTCAATATCGTTCTGATGCGTGCAATATTACGTCTGTCCTGCTTAAGCAAATGTGTTTGTTTAAACTGGGTTATCTGACTCATTGCTTTTTGAGTACGATATTTAAACATATTACGTAACAAACGCTGGAGTTCTTTTTGTAACTCCTCTGTAGATTTTTCACGCAACTCTTTTGTTTTCATCACATTATTCCTCGTTTAACAAAGACTGTTTTTACAGCCAGTTTTTGTGCTGCGAGTTCAAATGCTTCACGAGCCAGCTTTTCAGGTACACCTTCCATCTCGTAAAGAACACGACCAGGCTGAATCTGTGCAACCCAGTACTCTACACCACCTTTACCTTTACCCATACGAACCTCAAGCGGTTTCTTCGTAATAGGTTTGTCAGGAAATATGCGAATCCATATTTTACCACCACGCTTGACATGGCGGGTCATCACTCTACGGGCTGCCTCAATTTGACGAGCAGTAATTCTGCCACGCCCTGTAGCCTTCAGACCATATTCACCGAAACTCAATTTTGAACCACGCTGAGCCAGGCCTCGGTTACGACCTTTTTGTAATTTGCGAAACTTAGTACGCTTGGGTTGGAGCATTGTCTGACCCTTTACTTCTTAGCAGCTGTTTTTTTACGAGGGCGACGTAGTGTTTTCTTAGGTTGTTGCTTCTCTTCTTTCGGAGCATTTACCTCGTCCATACCACCAATAATTTCACCCTTAAAAATCCAAACTTTAACACCAATCACACCATAAGTGGTGTGCGCCTGTGCTGTAGCATAATCAATATCTGCACGAAACGTATGCAGTGGTACACGACCTTCACGATACCATTCAGTACGTGCAATTTCCACGCCACCGAGACGACCAGCAACTTGTATACGAATACCCTTTGCACCGGCACGCATTGCATTTTGCATCGCCCGCTTCATGGCACGACGAAACATAACACGACGTTCCAGCTGGTCAGCAATACTGTGAGCTACAAGTAATGCATCTATTTCTGGTTTGCGAATTTCTTCTATATTGATATGTACAGGTACGCCCATGAACGCCTTCAGTTCATTACGCATTACTTCTACATCTTCGCCCTTTTTTCCAATAACAACACCAGGGCGTGCTGTATGAATAGTCACTTTTGCACTTTGTGCAGGACGTTCAATATCAATAGCACTAACAGAAGCATTTTTAAGTTTTTTACGGATAAATTCCCGTGCTTTTAAATCAGCATTTAATTTATCTGCAAAATCTCTTCCTTCGGCGAACCAAATCGAAGCATGTTTTTTAATAATGCCTAAACGAATACCTTTCGGATTTACTTTTTGACCCATAAAATCGCTCCCTAAATCTCAGCAACCTTGATAGTAATATGGCAACTACGTTTCAGAATGCGACCTGCACGACCTTTAGCACGGGGGCGAATTCGCTTGAGGGTTGCCCCTTCGTTAACATATGCACTTGATACTTTCAGCTCATCAACATCTAAACCTTCATTGTGGTCAGCATTAGCAAGAGCAGACTGTAAAGTTTTTTTCACAAGACCTGCCGCTTTTTTATTGCAGAAAGACAGAAGGGTTAAAGCTTCTTCTGCTTTTTTTCCACGTATGAGATCAACTACCAGTCGCGCTTTCTGAGCAGAAATGCGAGCACCCTTGTGAGTAGCAGCTACTTCATTCATATTTCAACTCCTTAACGCTTCTTTGCCTTTTTATCTGCAGTATGACCGCGGTAAGTTCTCGTAGCAGCGAATTCACCCAGTTTATGCCCTACCATTTCCTCAGAAATAAAAACAGGCACATGTTGTCGACCATTATGTGCAGCAATGGTCAACCCCACCATGCGCGGAATAATCATAGAACGTCGTGACCAGGTTTTAATCGGTCGTTTCGATCCGGATTTTACCGCGTCCTCCACCTTTTTTAACAGGTGCGGGTCAACAAATGGACCTTTTTTAAGTGAACGTGGCACAATAATACCCTCAGTTAACTTTTCAATTATTTACGATTACGACGACGCACAATAAACTTATCAGTTTGTTTATTAGAACGAGTCTTATACCCCTTAGCAGGCACACCCCATGGACTCACAGGATGTCGACCACCTGAAGTTTTACCTTCACCACCACCATGAGGATGATCAACCGGGTTCATTGCAACACCCCGTACTGTTGGTCGAATACCCCGCCAGCGTTTGGCTCCGGCTTTTCCCAGTGAGCGAAGATTATGTTCACTGTTGGAAACTTCACCCAAAGTTGCTCTGCAATCTGCAAGAATCTTACGCATTTCACCAGAACGCAACCTTAAAGTGACGTAAGCACCTTCACGGGCAACCAGCTGAGCAGAACCTCCGGCAGACCGAATCATCTGTGCCCCTTTGCCAATTTTCATTTCGATGCAATGAACCACAGAACCTAAAGGAATATTACGCAAAGAGAGACAGTTACCGGGCTTAATCGGTGCATGTGCACCTGACATTAACTCAGCACCTGCTTTCACCCCTTTGGGTGCTATAATATAGCGACGTTCTCCGTCACGATATTTGAGCAGCGCAATGTGCGCACTCCGGTTAGGATCATATTCAAGTCGCTCAACGATAGCGGGAATATCGTCTTTATTCCGACGAAAATCAATCAAACGATAATGTTTTTTATGACCCCCACCGATATGCCTTGTAGTAATTCGACCTTTATTATTCCTTCCCCCGGATTTACTCTTTTTTTTCAGCAACGGAGAAAAAGGTCGACCTTTATGCAACTCAGGGTTGATAATTTTAACGACAAAACGACGCCCCGGAGATGTAGGTTTACATTTAACAACAGCCATTATAATTCCTCTTTATTCTCAGTGTCAGAAAAATCAATTTCCTGACCTGCCTCCAGGCTTACATACGCTAATTTAATATTTGATTTTTTACTAAATCCACGTGCATTACGTTTGACTTTCCCTTTACGAACCAGCGTATTTACTTTTGTAACAGTAACATCAAAAAACAGTTCAACTGCTTTTTTTATTTCTGCTTTATTCGCATCAGGCTGCACCTTAAAGACATATTGTCCGTGATCAGCAATATCTGTTGCTTTTTCAGATATATGCGGTGCACTCAATACCTTGAGTAAACGTTCATGACTCATCCTAGCATCTCCTCAAATTTCTTAATTGCATTAACAGTCATTACAACATGATCATAAGAAAGGAGGCTGACAGGATCAGTAGCAAGCGCATCACATACTTCTACATGTGGAAGATTACGTGATGAAAGATACAGATTATTGTTACATTCTTCCGTCACAATCAGTGCTTTAGTGACATTTAACTCCTTCAGCTTTGCAACCATGAGCCTGGTTTTTGGTTCTGCAACAGTAAGAGAGTCTACCACAATTAGACGTTCGGTGCGTGCCAGTTCTGATAAAATAGAACGCATCGCTCCACGATACATTTTTTTATTTTGCTTAGGGGCATAATTTTTTGGGGTTGCAGCAAAGGTTTTACCACCGCTACGCCATATCGGGCTGCGAATTGTACCTGCACGTGCACGCCCTGTCCCTTTTTGCCTCCACGGCTTACTACCACCACCTTTGACATCACTGCGGCTTTTTTGAGCTTTTGACCCCTGTCTGCCTGAAGCAAGATAAGAGACAACTACTTGGTGAATAAGCGATTCATTAAATGGAGCGCCGAATGTTTTATCAGACACCTCCACGGTTTCTGCACCAGCTACGTTTAATTCCATGATTCAAATACTCCTATCAGGCCAGTGCTTTAACTGCGGGCTTTATGATGAGTTCTGTACCGGTTGCTCCGGGAACAGCTCCTTTAACCAAAAGCAAATTGCGCTCTGCATCAACACGCACAATCTCTAATGATTGCACTGTCACCCGTTGATTACCCATTTGACCGGCCATTTTTTTGCCTTTGAAAACACGTCCGGGTGTTTGACACATCCCCGTAGATCCCGGTGCACGATGTGCTAAAGAGTTACCATGAGTAGCGTCTTGTGTACGAAAATTCCACCGCTTAACAGTACCCTGAAAACCTTTACCTTTGGATATGCCAGAAACATCAACTTTCTGTCCAACAGAAAACAAGTCTACAGTTAGCTGATCGCCGACTGTGTACTGATGATTGGCTTCTGTATAGAATTCACGCAAACTGCAACCAGTTTTAATACCTGCTTTTGCAAAATGACCTGCTGTTGGCTTGTTAACGCGAGATGATTTTTTACTACCATACGTTACCTGAATAGCATTATAACCATCTTTCTCTATATTTTTTATTTGAGAAATATGGTTAGGGTCTACTTGAAGCACAGTAACTGGTAAAGAAACTCCCTCTTCAGTAAATATTCGTGTCATTCCACATTTTTTACCAATCAGACCTACTAAAGGTCTTTTGTTTGGCTTTTTCATTTTTACCTCTATTTAAGTGTATGGGACTATAACCCGCTATGGTCGCTCATTTCAAAGCGTTACACAGACGATAACTCAATTTAATGCAATGTATAAATATAAAACATAACAATTAATTAAGCTTACAAAATTTACCACTTTTTTATGGATCCTCTTGTTAACGCCTGAGTAAAAATTATCAAAATTTGCTATCCCAGACTTATCTGTACTTCAACACCTGCTGCCAGATCAAGTTTCATTAAAGCATCAACTGTTTTTTCAGTTGGTTCAATAATATCCAGCAAACGTTTATGCATTCGTATTTCATACTGGTCACGCGCATCCTTGTTCACATGTGGAGACGTCAATACAGTAAAACGCTCTTTCCGTGTTGGTAAAGGAATAGCACCCAGTATTTGTGCTCCGGTTCGCTTTGCTGTTTCCACAATTTCCATTGTAGATCTGTCGATTAGACGATGGTCAAAGGATTTGAGGCGAATACGAATACGAATTTGTTGCGTTTTTTGTCTCCGCTGATTCATCTGAAATAAACCTAATTAATTTAAAGAACAATGAGTAGTACTATAATACACACAAACTAATACAAAAGATAAAGGATTATAAAGTCTGATTATTTCTTCGTCAAATATTTTTTTTCAGACAAAGCAAAATTTAGTGCATTTTTGGGAGAAAATAACAGAGATCAAATCGAATCAATCAAAACTTTCAGCAGATCAGAACTTTGTTAAACCGAACACCTTAACTTCTTCCGTTTCTAGGTATTAACTTATCAGTCAATACATTATGCTGTTCTAAAACCTAATTTTACTCAGTAGGTTGCCAAATATTTCTATACGTCGGTTTGTGTCATCAGGACCTTTTGAATAATCTGACTGGTCGACAGATTTTTTACAAAAGGGATAAAATGACACCGGGTACCTGCTGCCTGCAGTGCAGCAGATTCTTCTTCATTAAGCGTTTCTAAAGTATAATCACCACCTTTAACATAGATTTCCGGCTGCAATTGTTCAATTGCCTTTGTACATCGCTTATCATTAAAAATCACCACCGCATCCACACACCTTAAACTGGCCAACAGATACGCCCGGTCTTCTTCATTTATGATCGGGCGTGAAGAACCTTTTAATTTTTGTACCGAAGCATCAGTATTTTGTAAAATTAGCAGCGCATCACCAAGCTGACGGGCAGCATAAAGATATTCTGCATGCCCTCTGTGCAAAATATCAAAACAGCCATTTGTTACCACCAACTCTTTATTATTTATTTGCAGAGACTGATGCCATTTTACGGCTTTATCTAGCGTCATGATAAGTGATATAGGGTTTACCATTGGTTAACAATTCATCTAACAAAGTTTATTTTTAAGTGGAGAGTGTATAGTGCATAATATAAATAAACAACTGTTCTCCTCTTCACAGACATAATAAAATATATATTGCCTCATTTTTAGCACATATCAGTATCTGGCATCAACAACACCCACCTTTACCTGAAAAGAAGATGGAGAAAACCTCAAAACTTTTCTTCTAAAAAGCTATTTATTAACACCGTTCATTTTGATAGTATTCATCTTTCAATAGTTGCAGCACTGATTAAAAATATATTTATTGTTAAAACTTAACATAACTACTCAATTGAGGAACGTTTAATTTGATAATATTCACAAAATATTTTTTTTTAAAACAATTCTACTCCGGTAATTTGTTTAACTGTCATGAGAAAAACATGAAAATTGCTTCTTACCAAACTAGTGACAACCACTGTAAATGCAAAAAGAAAAATACAGCCGGCAGCAGACTTAACATTGTAAATATTAATAACCTTGAAACATTTGAAAAATTAAGGTAACAAAAATGCCCTCTCCAAGCCTAGACAAAGCGACAAGCATTAATAATTCGAGTGTAACAGATATTCAGCACACACCTGATACACATTCTGCAATAATATCTGCTTCCAAACCGGAGAAACATGAACTCAACAATACAATTCTTAAAACGCTGGCAAAAGCTCTTAAAACGCTGGTAAAAGCTTTTATTGGTCTGCTGGCAAATATATGTGGCATAATAAATAAATCAGCGAGTTATATTTACAACAATTTTGATCTTATTCTTTTTAGAATGACACAAATATCCACTATACTCAGCATAATACTATCCCTCATTATGTGTATTCATCAATTCAAAACCCCTGGTGGAATACCTCCAGAAAACTTCAATAACATGGGAATACCTCAAACTTT
>JAPORK010000335.1 GCA_026710285.1 Endozoicomonadaceae bacterium
AGTATTTCTATGCTGCGTATTTAAAATCTCAGTCCACCATCTGTTTCTAAAATACGTCCATTAAAATATTTATTTTCAAGAATAAATTTAACTGCAACTGCTATTTCTTTAGGTGTACCTAATCGACCAGAAGGTATCTGTTTACAAAGTTTTTCCAGTGCTTCCGGTTTCATTCCGGCAACCATTTGCGTATCAACAACGCCGGGGGCTATACCGGCAGAACGAATATTATAACGCGCAAGCTCCTGCGCCCAGGTAACGGTTAGCGCTGCGACACCTGCTTTAGCCGCAGAATAGCTGCTTTGACCAAAGTTACCCTGTCTGGCTAAGCTGGTCATATTTATAATAGTGCCTCCGTTCTCATGTTTTATCATTTGTGTTGCAGCTTCTCTACCACATAAAAAGACGCCGGTTAAATTAATATCAATGACGCTCTGCCACTGTTCCATGGTTAACTTTTGAATAATCTTACCTTCTTTGTATTTAATTAATAAGCCATCGTTCAAAATACCTGCATTGTTAATTAATACATCCAGTCTGCCAAAATGATTAGCAACATTGATCATTGTACTGGTGACTTGCTGTTCATTGGTAACATCCACAGGAAAACTTTTTATTCTTTGTGCATGATGACTCAGCGAATCTGTAACTTTGTGCAACCCCGCTTCATTTCTGTCCAGTAATGCAACGGTATAGTTATCCTGTAATAAGGCAGTAACAATAGCTAGACCAATATCTCCGGCAGCACCGGTAATAACTGCTGTTTTGATATTTTTTTTATTCATTGGAATTTACCTTTTGTTCATGTTCTTCCCGCAACTGCCTGCGTAAAACTTTACCTACCGGTGTCATAGGAAGCGATTCACGAAATTCAATATAACGGGGAACTTTATACCCGGTAAGATATTTTTTACAGTATGTTTTAAGCGCCTGTTCTGTTAACGTTTTACTTTTAGGCACAACAAAAAGTTTAATGGCTTCTCCACTTTTTTTATCAGGAATACCGGTGACGGCACAACTAATTACTTCAGGATGCAGAGATACCACTTCTTCAACTTCATTGGGATAGACATTAAATCCGGATACTAGGACCATATCTTTAATTCGGTCTACAATTTTGACAAAACCATCCTGGTTGATAACGGCAATATCTCCGCTTTTAAGCCAGCCTTGATCATCGAATACATTTGCGGTTTCTTCTGGCTTATGCCAGTAACCTTGCATCACCTGAGGACCTTTAATGCAGAGTTCACCGGGCTCTCCTAATGGTAGTTCTTTACCACTTTCCGAATCAATGACTTTTAGTGCAGTTTCAGGTAACGCCATACCTACCGTGCCTTGTCTGGCTTCTTTTCCCATTGGATTCATAGATACAACGGGTGAACATTCTGTCAGACCATATGCTTCAGAAATCTGGCATCCGGTTTTTTCTTTCCATCGTGTGGCTACTTCTTTTGTTAATGCAGTACCTCCTGAAGTTGTTAATTTTAATGAGGTTAGATCACAGCGATCAATATCTTTATGATGCAGTAAAGCAGCAAAAAGCGTATTCAGCCCCACAAAAACAGTGGGTGGATTTTTTTTAAGCACCTTAATAAATGCCGCAATATCTCTGGGATTTGTGATCAGAATATTGGTAGCTCCGATACCGAAAAACATCATCAGATGGATAGTAAAAGCATAGATATGATACAACGGCAGTGCAGCAATGACAGACTCCTGACCAGGTTGCAGATATTGTTTTGCGTTTTCATCAACCTGTGACAAACCGGCTCTGCACTGTAGCACATTGGACAGTAAATTATGATGTGTCAATATGGCACCTTTTGAACGACCGGTTGTTCCCCCTGTGTACTGTATTACGGCAATATCTTCAGGCTTTGCATTAAACGGCTTAAAGGGTAGTGACTTTCCTTCTTTAATGGCTTCTTTAAAGGTAACAACGCCGGGCAAAGAAAAGGGTTGTACCATTTTTTTTATATACTTTACGACGATATTAACAATAATTTGCTTAGGCTTAGAAAACAGATCACCTAAAGAAGTCACAATCAGATGCTTCAGGTCAATTTCTGCTACAACAGAACTAACTTTGTAACCAAATACATCCAAAAAAATAAGTGCTTTGGCTCCTGAGTCTATTAACTGTTCTTTCATTTCCCGCTCCGTGTAGAGCGGATTAATATTAACAAGTATCATTCCTGCCTTTAATAAACCATAAATGATAACCGGAGACTGTAAAGTGTTAGGCAACTGCACAGCAACACGATCTCCGGGTTTTAAGTCTATTTTACTTTGCAGGTAAGTGGCGAACCGTGTACTCAGCTGGTCAACCTCAATAAAACTCAATGAGGTTCCCATATTTTTGAAAGCCGGCTTATCTGCATACAAAGCAGTAATTTTGTTAAGAAAATCTATAAGATTGGTATAGGTATTCAGATCGACCTTGTCTTTGATACCCGGTGCACGTTTACCATGCCAAAATGAGCTGTCCATAAAATTATCCTGAGCTTATTATAAAATTAGTTAGATTGTTAGGAGTTTTTATCTTTATTTGTAACCTGTCTTTGCTCTTAAAAATATTTTCCTCACTTCGCTGTTGTTGTTATTAAATGAAAATATAGTCAAGAATAGGATATTTTTAATTTTTAGCGGTCGCTGTTTTTGAAATTATCAGACATTTTTATTTTAACTGTTTTAAACAAATGTCCGAAGTATTGTTATATACAAAAGATAATTCGGATATTTTTTTTAAAACGCTGTATTTTGCCGATAACAAAACTGACACCAATAATGGATCAATAGCAGGAAGTTATGGATAATTCACTATGACCGCTCAGAATTGGTCTTTAAAAATATTCTCTGGTGCACATATCGGAGCAGAAACAGAACTTGAACAAGGCAGCTATATTTTAGGCAGCCATGAAGATTGTGACTTTGTTCTTACTGATAATTTTATTGCAGAACGGCAGGCAGAAATTATTGTCAGTGAATCAGGGATAACCATTAAAAGTCTTTCTGGTCAACCACTTTATATCGACGGGCAGGATGTAGGTGAAAGTTGCAGTATAGAGAAGCATCAGATGGTCGCTATCTCTGGTTTGAGTTTTGCCTTCGGTGTATCAGGTGAATCATGGCCTGATCTTGTTGCTGCAATGCCGGGGATTGCATCGACGGGTACCAGTCAGCCACCAGCCACAGATAAGCCGCATGCAGATAATAACAATCAAAATGATGTTGCAGCACAACCTGTTACTGCAACAACACAGGAAGCCACAGATGAACAGATAAACGATGATCATACGCAAAACCAGGATATTCAGAAAGAAAAAAAATCATCATTTGCCACATCTGTTTTTTCACTATCTAAGCTGGTTAAATTTAAACATTTAAATTTTTTATATCAATCAATACGTCGTCACTACATTTGGTATGTAAGTGCGGCGGGTTTATTGAGTCTGTTATTCGTACTTTCTTTTTCTTTTTTCTGGTTATGGGAAAAAACAGCACCGGATAATATGCATAAACCGGTCAACCATGTTGAAACAGTAGAGAATATTACCAGCAGTATGAATTTACCGCATCTCAATGTTCGTCAGTTAACCGACGGATTTGTTTTAATCAGTGGTTATCTGCACGATAATGAACAAAAAAATCAACTTTTGCAAAGATTAAATGAAAAAGAAATAGCGGTTAAATTAAAGCAGCTATTTGTGATGACAGATATGCAAAATGAAGCAACACAGGCGCTTAAAACAGCAGGTTATAGTGGTAATATACAGATAAAAGTTGATACTATGGCAGGATCGTTAATTCTAACCGGATATGCAGCTAATCAATATCAGATAACCAAAATACGTGAAATTCTTAATACAGAAGTACCGGGTTTAATTTCTTTGTCAGAACAGGTTGAGTTTCAGTCCACGCGTGAAAAGACACTACACACAATGCTTCAGGAATATGGTCTCAGTAAACAGATTAAGTTACTTGAGCATGAAAATAAAATCATCCTCAAAGGCAGGTTAGAAGATGTTTCTGAAGGGTACTACTTTAAAAAAGTGGTTAGTGATTTTAGAGCAAAGTACGGTATGAATCCTGAATTAATCGTTGATGTAACAATTCCTTCTGCCAGTATAACAACATTAAAACCAAAGTTAACTATAAAGAGTATCAGTCTTGGGCATACTCCTTACATCATTCTTGCAGACGGACAAAAGTACCTTACGGGCGCTAAACTTGAAAACGGATATATACTTGAAAGTATTGGTCTTGATTATTTAGTACTCAGACTCAAAAAACAACGAATAAAATATTATGTGAGAAACAGCGATGAATGAAAACCTTCTTTCCCTTTCTGCTATAGAAGACGAGCTTCTGACTGATGAAGACGGCAGCAAAAAAGCCGATATTGTTGATCAAATGGAAGCTGAAATAAACCGCTTAAAAAAAGCAAACAACCAGGGGTTATCACCGGAAGAATTTGAACAGGCAAACAGTCTTATCACTGCAATGGAAGAATCCATTAAGGTGATAGAGATGACCTGGGCAAAACATCATTTAACTGACAAACAATTACATTAAACAGTAAAGCCTGCATGAACAAGCATTCATGCAATGGCAAAACAATGGCATTAAAGCGTAAGGCCTGTATGAAAAGGAGTTTGTGCGATGGCAATAGATCAGATAGGCGGAAACAGTGGCGGTCTGGATTTTAATTCAACCAGCAAGCTGGCAGAAAGAACCGCCGAAATGGAAAAAAATTTAGAAGCTTTGATGGATGATATCGATCCATCTAATATGAGAGATATCCTGATGCTGCAGCAACAGCTTAATAAAACGCAGATGGCTCAAACACTTAACAGTACAATCATTAAAACCATGAAAGATACAACACAAGGTGCAATACAGAAGATTAACTAAATCTTTTATCCACTAAAACTAACAGGCTACAGGAATTTACTTATGGTCAGCGCTGAAATTTTACGAACATTAGCAGATATTGGCTTTATGGCGGTTAGCGGAGGGTTATCTGTTCAGGCCGAACGCATTTTTAAAGCAATTGCATTGTGTAGAAAAGACAATGTAGTGTCTTACATGGGTATGGCATTAAATTTAATCAATGAAGGTAAAAGCGAAGAGGCATTAGCATTGCTTGAAAAAAAGGCACTGGTCTTAGAGCCTGATAATCTGGTCCTACATAATATCAAAGCCATGGCATTAATGTTTATCGGGCGTAAAGGTGAAAGTGAAGCTTGTCTCCAGGAAGTTATTAATTTGAATACGGATAATATGGCCACCACATTAGCTCAGAATATGCTGGAACATTTACATAAAGCTAATTGAAAGTTAAGCTTATTCTCCTGTTGTTAAAGTGTCAGTATTTTGCATGTTACTCTTAAGTTTCATAGCAGGAGATAGTTTTTTCAATTGACTGTTCAGCTGCTCAAAAAAGCTGTTTTTCTCAATCCAAAGCCTCTCATTACCGATTTGCCGACATAACGATGAAACAGACTGCCCACCGGGCAAAGTGATTGTTTTGTTTATATCTGCCAGAGGAAACAGTACAAAATTACGCAGATGCATTTGATAATGAGGCACAGTCAGCTGTTTTGTTTTAATGATCAGATGATCATAAAGCAGGATATCAAGATCAAGTGTACGTGGTCCCCAGTGTATATCTCTCTTTCTGTTGTGTAATTGTTCAATCATCTGTAGCTGCTTCAACAGTTGCAGTGGAGACAGAGCTGTTTTAAGTGCCACAACAGCATTGTAAAAAGCCGGTTGATTTTGCGGACCTACAGGCAAACTGCGATACAATTTTGAACAGCCTGTTAACTGGCTTTGTGGCAGTTGACGCAAATGTTTTACACCCTGTATTAGTTGTTGCTCAGGATGATCAAGATTACTTCCCATCGCAATACAGGCATCTGCAAATATATCACTGCTGTTAATTGATCTTTTCATAAGGGTGGCAATATTGAGTTTGTTACATCCCACATCACAAATAACTTAATATTGTTGCAAAGCTTAGCGGGTTTGACAATTAAATAATTAAATTTTTTGATTTTACGGTATAATCGCATATTTAGATTACAATAGTATCCTAAATTGTATGTGGTAATGAGTCGTGAACAAATAGTAAAAATCTTTTACTGTGGAAAATAACAGGTTATCATAACAATAATTCAATAGGTCAGTTTATTCTTAACAATACTGGCTACAGGCAAAGACAGCTATTATTGAGTTAAACTTTATACCGAGCAATGTTAATCATGATATAAAGTACAATATACTTATTATCCGGTCTGTTTATACAGTGAAAAAAATAGATATGACAAAAAAATCATCACTTCGTTATTTTAACTGGGCAGTTATTGGGGCAGGTCCTGCTGGTATAATTGCGGTGGGAAAATTATTAGATGCCGGCATTGCTGCCGATAAAATTGTTTGGATTGACCCTGAATTTACAGTCGGGGATATAGGAAAAAAATGGTATGACGTTCATAGCAACACAAAAGTGAAATCATTGCTTGAAGTCCTGACAGGCTACCGCTCTTTTAACTACAGTGCTGCTCCCGACTTCTTACTGAATAAGCTTCAGCCAGAACAAACCTGCCAACTCTCTTTAGTCGCACAACCATTACAATGGATTTCAAATCATTTAACCCAAAAAGTAACCACAATAACTGATTCAGTAAACACATTGTCTCTTTACAATAAGAAGTGGCATATAAACCTAAATCATGCTACTGTTACCGCAAAACAAGTTGTTCTTGCAACCGGTAGTCATCCTAAAAAATTGTCTTACCCTATTGAAGAAATTCCGTTAGAAACGGTGCTGAACCGGGAAAAGCTGAGCAAAGAAAAGTTAGCAGGTGAAACAATTGCTGTATTTGGTGCATCACACTCAGCTATTATCGCACTGGAAAATTTACTCAACTGTCATCCTGAAAAAGTTATCAATATCTATAAATATCCAATTAAATACGCTGTAGAATTTGATAATTTTACACTTTTCGATAATACCGGACTGAAAGGTAATGCTGCTGAATGGGCCAAAACACATATAGACGGTACAGTACCAGATAACCTGGAAAGAATTCATTTTGATGATCAGCAGCTTGAACATAAACTGCAGTCATGTAGTCGTGTAGTGTATGCCATAGGATTTAAGCACACAAGATCGTTTACCATTTTACCTTATCCGACCGCATTAAATCACAATGATAAAAATGGAATTATTGCACCAGGTCTTTTTGGTCTTGGGGTTGCCTATCCAAACAAAGTTCAGGATCCTTTAGGAAATATTGAATATGATGTAGGTATAAAAAAATTTATGAAACATATAAACAACTGTTTTCCTGTGTGGTTACAATATCACATATAGTTTCAGAGTAAGAAGAAGGATGGTTGATAATGAAACACAGTAGCGCTTTTTTAGCATTAGTAAATGATGCTAAGTCACGTATTAATGAAATGGATATCGATGATGTAAAACAATGGATGGATCAGAATATTCCTGTTGTATTGATCGATGTTCGTGAAGAGAGTGAATGGCATTATGGCTATATTCCCGGTGCTATTCATCTTGGTAAAGGTATTATAGAAAGAGATATTGAAGCGAGATACCCTGACCACGACATACAAATTGTCTTATACTGTGGTGGTGGATTTCGTTCAGCTTTAGCTGCTGATAACTTACAAAAAATGGGATACCGTAATGTTGTCAGTATGAAAGGAGGTATCAGTGAATGGAAAAATGCAGATTATCCTGTCACTATTACATAAAATGGTCTCAATTTAGCTTGTAATTAAGTATAATACGAATTAAAATGATCAGAATCAAATAAGAACTCCTTCGTTGAAATCAAACGTTCAATGTTGTATGAAGGAGTACTGATTCTAACCTGCATGTTTTTGTTGATTTTTTCATACTCAGGTATAGTAACCCATACCCGAGCATATGTTTTTACTTCAGTTTTTTGTGATCAAAAACGGTAATATTTAGATAAGTTATGTACATAGAATAAAGCAGCGAGGTTAACATGCATAAAACTGATAGTAGTGCCTGGAACCCAGATACTATACGATTTCAGAGCGATACTCATTTATCTTAACAGCAGCAAATAAGCTATCAAATACACGACATAAAATAAAAGATGTTTTTCTCCATGTATTTGCAGATGCTACAATTTATCTTAAAGTTATTCTCTGTCCTGCTGATATATACTTATTCAACTCCAAAACACTGGATTCATTTTTGTATCACTCTTTAATAATAATGATTTCTGGTAAAGTAAATCCAACATTTTCAAGTCAGATCAGTATAAAGCAATGAGATTTTTAAATTAATTCATTTGTAAACAGCGTTAGCGTTGCATCAAAACTGCACCTAGAAAAAAAGAAGACAAATATTATATATATATTACCAATGCGTAAAATAGTTTTATCAAGCTAAACATGCTAAAGCATCGATCATATCAGATTATTCAGTATATTAGTTATTGTTTGGAAAAAATTGATGTAATAAATATCTTTCCTGTTATTATCACACTTTTTGAAAAAAATATTTTTTATTTGATACATAGAAATAAATAATCTCCTTTGGTAATCTGCTTTTATTTCTATTAATTGATTTGTTTAAATCCAGTTATGTAGGTTATGCCTTTTCATTGAGATAAAATTTTTCATTCTGTAATAGCAGGACAGATCTGAAATCAGATTAAAAGTGCATACAGTGACTGCTAAGCTGCTTTTGTATGCTTTTAGACGTATAATTATTTACACTCAGGATATAAAAGACTTTGACAAAAAGAAATATAAAAGCTAAAAGTGTTTTTCTGTATACAAAAAAAGTAAGGTCAATTAAAAATTGGCATTTCTGACATTCTCTTTCTATGATCTATTCTTTAATTCAGCTATTTTATAAAAAAATTGTGCTTTCTGGTTTGATGCTATCTAATTTTAGGAGAAAAAAATGAAGTTGCAGCAATTACGATATATCTGGGAAGTAGTGCATCATAACCTGAATGTCTCTGCTACTGCGCAAAGTTTGTTTACTTCTCAACCGGGAATCAGCAAACAAATAAGACTTCTTGAAGATGAACTGGGCGTTGAAATATTTACCCGAAATGGTAAACACTTCACTCAGGTAACACCCGTGGGTGAAAAAATTGTGGAAAAAGCCGGAAAAATTTTAAAGGTAGTTGAGTCTATTAAACGCGTTTCACAAGAGTTTCATAGTCACAATAAAGGTGCATTATCTTTAGTATCAACTCATATTTATGCCAAGTATCAACTTCCGGGCATTATCAATCAGTTTGCTAAAAAATATCCGGAAGTTGCATTACACTTGCATCATGGAAATATAGAGCAAGCTGTCAATATGGTGGTAAACAATCAGGTTGATTTTGCAATTATTGCAGATAATTCAATGTACCGCATACATAATGATATTATTGTTATACCCTGTTATCACTGGGAATATGGAATCATTGTTCCCAAACATCATCCTCTTGCTGATAAAAAAATACTCACCATTGAAGATTTAATTAAATATCCTTTGATTACCTATGTACAAAATGGAAGCGGTCGTGTGCATGTCGATGATGCTTTTGAAAAAGCAGGAATAAATCCACACATCGCATTTACTGCGGCTGATGCAGATGTAATAAAAACATATGTTCGTTTAGGGTTAGGTATTGGTATTATCGCACGGATGGCCTTTGATAAAACAGCAGATACAGATCTTGTCTGTCTTGATGCATCACCACTTATTGCTTCAGGGACTGTTCATATCTGTATCAGGTCAGGTAGTTTTCTCCGGGGATTTATGATAGATTTTATTACAATGTGTACAAATTATTTAACAAAAGAATTGGTTGAAAATATCATTTATTGCAACAATCAGGAAGAAGTCAATAAATTATTACATGATTTAAAACTACCTAAATTTTAATACTGACATCGTCGACTTTTGATCACAAACTGGTTGTGGAATGCTTTTCCGGCAGGAAAATGAACACGCTTCAATGATAAGATGTTCTGGTTTTTATTAACCAGGTTTTTTTATTTAGCTAATTATTTTTTTATCCGGATTAGAGGGCGTTGACACTTAATTTAATCCTGTCATTGACAGCTGTATAACCGTATATTTAAAAATATCAACAATGAATTATCAACGCTCTTTGGTGTTTTTAACTCCATAAGGAACGTGAGCAGTGGTAATCTTGTTTTGGTGTGCGTCATAACAATTTTTTTCCTGATCATCAAAAAAAATGTCTGCATCAAAAGCTTTAAGAAATTTAGCTTTTGGTAGTCCACCAAGAAAAAGTACTTCATCTAACCAAATATCCCATGATCGCAGAGTTCTTATTACACGCTCATGTGCAGGGGCCGAACGGGCAGTGATTAAAGCTGTTCTAATGGGGCAATCATTACTGCATTCCTGCTGAATTTTTTTAAGTATACTCAAAAATGGTTTTAAAGGTCCTGCTGGTAAAGGATCATGGGATGTATCAGACTCACTCTTTACAAAAGCTTCCAGTCCTTGATGATGGTAAATATATTCTGCTTCATCAGAAAATAAAACAGCATCTCCATCAAAAGCAATTTTTAATTTATCGGAAGTTTTTTCGGTATTATCTGTATTTGTATACACTTTGGCAGCACCTACGCCCGCCCGAAGTGCATTTCTGACATCATCTTCATTGGTAGAAAGAAACAAATGACATTTGAATGCAGAAACATAACGATGTGGGCTTTCTCCTCCACAAAAAGCAGCTCTTACGATATCTAATTTATACTTCTGAATGGAATTAAATATACGTAACCCTGTATCTGCACTGTTCCTTGACAGCAGGATGATTTCAATTTTGTGGTTAACCAGATAGTCGTTAAGCTTGAGAAGGCGCTCAACAAGTGAAAAGGCTTCTCCCGGTGGAAGTGTATTCTCTTCATTGGCAATTTGATATTTACGATAAGCATCTAACCCTTCATGCGTAAATATATGGTGCCCTTCTTTTAAATCAAACAATGCATTTGAAGAAATAGCGATCACTAATTTAGTTTTAAGCATAATTTTATTATTTTTATTTAGTACGATAGTTTATTGATCATAAGTTTATTCTGTATTTGTCGGTTAAACACAAAAAATAATGATTTTTTTTATTCTTCTTTGCTGCAATGAATGAAAATCGAGCCTGCGTGTAAAACATTGACTCATTAGGTAGTGATGATTGCATGATGGTTATTTTTAGATGAAAAACTTGTTCAGTAATATTTCTTATAGCTATACTTGCTCAGATGAACGTAAATTAAAATAAGTTCAATATTCTTTATAGTTGTTGTCACTGGCGGAATTATAAAACTAAAGGTGGTAAATATAATGAATAAAAACAGCCAACTCATAATCAGCTCATCCGCATTATCCTTTTATTTACAACAGATGCTTTATGGCTTTTTGTTGTATCTGATCATTTTTTCAGCTACCAGCAAAGTGGTAACATCATTAAAAAAGGTGAGTATGCTCCCTCTGCATCTGCTTACGCAATGTATGTGCCACAGCGGAGCTTCAAACGAATGTATGGCAAAAGATAGTATTTTAAAATATGCAGAAGGAAGCAGCATTGACAAAGCTGCTTGGTGTAATAAATTACATAGTCAGCGCAGTGTATATACCGGAGCTGACGGAAGAAAAATATATGGATGTTTTAATATTTCTGATTATCCTTCTTCCTCTGCTGCCCTTCCAGGCAGAGATCAAAATGCAGAAGAGGAAATTAAAGCAGAAGAACAAATGGAGAATGCTTCCTTGTGCGGAGCAAAGCAGTATAATCGTTGCTTTAACGAAACGGGATGCATAGGAAAAGGCGTTATTATTATCTGGCCTGATAAACGGGTTTATTTTGGAGACGTTCTGCAAGGGAAAATGCACGGACAAGGCGTTCTTCACTGGGGGGACGGTTCTGCTTACAAAGGTTCTTTTGTAAATGATTATATTGAGGGAGAAGGAAGATTACAAATTCATCTCAATGAAAAACCAACAGATGTAGTCATTGAAGGCGGATGGACAAAAAATCGTTTTATCTGTCCATCAGAGGGAATTCCGGAGAAATATACAAGCTTGACAACAGGTCGGTTACTTGAAGAACCCTTTATGCTTGTTTTTGGTGATGATCCTCAATACGATGAATGGAAAGAGATCAAAGAGATGGCGATGAATAATATTGATGCCGTTAATCCTGTTACTGAAGAAAAGTTGGTCTATCCTCATGTAAGAATGCAGGGCGTGGATTATCATTTACAAGAGGAAATCACCCGGTGGATGCAACAGAATACAGTACATATTGTTGATATTATTGAATCTGCCATGTCTGGGCTGTTTGCAATAAGAAACGAATTATCCGTTGATGATAAAAGCCATGTCCATGATTCCACAACCGAAACTTCTGTTACGGATATAACTGTTACGACAACTGTTGGAGATATAAAAAGAGACCGACCATATAAAAGAGGTGAAGCTTCAAATTTACACATAAAAAGATAAAACGCATGCATAGTACTTAATGCTGTGTAAAATTTTTGGCTGGAATCAGGTTTTCCTGAATACAGTTTTAAATGCTGGCTTTTATGAAGAAGCGTTATCTGTTTGACAAAATTCACTTACATAAGGACAATACAAACAAACGTACACAGTTAGATGCTTTGCATCAAATGAAAAGTATCCTGATACCCCCCGACCACAAATTTGGAGATATTTGAATTGATAAAATACCAGGGAAATGTATGCGACCAGTAAAATGGAAAACGGTATTAGGATTTGATTTTGGCGTTAAAAATATTGGAGTTGCAGCAGGGCAGTATGTCACCCGAACTGCAAGCGCATTAAAACCGCTTAAAGCAGTGGAAGGTATACCAAACTGGTCTCAGGTAGAAAAATTAATTGATGAATGGCAACCCGATGCTTTTATTGTAGGAATACCGTTGAATATGGATGGTTCTCCTTCAGAAATGGCTTTTCGTGCTAAAAGATTTGGTAACCGCCTGCAGGGACGTTTTGCGAAGCCCTGGTATCCTGTTGATGAGCGTCTCAGTTCGTATGAAGCCAAACAATATGCTTATCAATCAGGACATAAAGGCAATTTTTCTTCTTCTCCTGTTGATAGTGTAGCGGCCAGACTGATCCTGGAAACATGGATGAATCAGCAAGATTGACTGAAATATAAATCGTCAGCTATTAACAAAAAAGACGATAAACATAAACTATTTTTGTAGCAATGCAGCTATAATCACTATGCAAAAACCGGTTTTATAGTAAGCACAGGCTGATTTTACTTTCGGTTAACAAAGACGAAGAGGTTTAAGTAAGCGTATGACTCCACTGGATATTGCAAAACATTACTTTCAGCTTTCCAATGAAAGTAATCTTGAAGACATCTCCAGAATGTTTTGTGAGAACTCTACATTTCGTTCCGGCAAGAACGAACTGTTTCTTGGCGTAAAGGATATCATGGCGATGCAACACATTCATCATGGCATGTATAAGAAGCTCAGGTGGCATGTAAAAGATGTCAAAGAAATAAAGCCCGGAATTATACATTTTGAATTTGATTTTGAAGGAGTAACACATTCAGAAGAGCAAATAGCTTATTCAGGTATGGAAGATGTCATTATATATAAAGGAAAAATACAGCATGTACAGGTGCAGCGCCTGTGATAAGCTTTAACAAAAAATCTAATGAATGTAATTTAAATACCGTCAAAGCGATGTTTCAATAAATTTTTTGCTTTTGATACAATTCAGTTAGCAACAGTACAAGAAAAAATATTAACCGGATAAAAATAATAAAAACAGAGTTATCATTATGTACAATTCTTTTATAACATCTCTTCAGGAAATAGCACAAAATCATAAAGTAATTAATCATCCCTATTTAATCAAGCTTGAAGGTGGTTTTTTTCCTAACATAAAAAATGTAATTAAAGATTTTATGTTTCAGTATTATGCTTACAGTGAAAATTTTGTACGCTGTCTGGTTGCTACTATTGCACATTTAGACAACGTTAAACACCGTCAGGCTTTACTGGACAACCTGTTTGAAGAAGCAGGTCATCTGCGTGAAGAAGATATAGATCAACTTATCAAACATAACATTGATCCTAAGTGGGTGGATGGATTTACTCATGTTGCACTGTTCAGAAGATTTTTAGATGGTGTTGGTATGGATGAACAGTTCAGGAAAAAGGCAGTTTATTCTGATGAAGCGATTAGATGGAAAAATATGTTTTTTGCTCTTTGTTCTCAGTACGGTCCAGAACAGGCATTAGGTGCTATTGGCTTAGGAACAGAAAACATTGTCAAACACATCTACCGTCATATTTTAACCGCCATTGCACGTTTTATGCCGGAAATTTCAACAGCGCAGCGGGTAATTTTTGATTTGCATACAATCATTGATGATAGACATGGTGAAATTCTTACTAATATTACAGCAGATTATGCGGCTGTCGGTAAAATAAATCGCCTGCAAATTAAAGAAGGTATGCTTATCAGCTTAAACTTGCGTCATAACTTTTTTGATGCAATGCAAAAGCGTGCAGAGACACATTTTACGACCTGAGATTTGATCTGTACGCAAGAGCCTATAAAAATATTAGATAGTAATAATTTTTAATATTGAGTATGACCATCGGTGGCTTGCATCCTGGTCAATACTCAGAAAAATATTTACATTGCTGACAAAAAATAATCAGTCAAAAACTATTGTTTTTTACTTTGAATTCCCTCTATATATGCACTTAACCTGATATTTTCATGTTGTAACTTATTTTTTTCAGCGCTAATTTTTTTAACTGCTGTAAGTTTTTCCTCTACTATATCAAGCTGTTTTTTTAGTGATTTTTCTGTTTTGGACAAATGTTCATTGTCATTTTTCAATTGTTTAATTTGTTGATACAGATCAGCAGACTCTCCAAGCAGAAGGGTGATTTTTTCCACCTGGTTTTTATATTGACATAACGCTGCATTACTTTTTTCCAAATAAGTCAGCTCTGCAGACAAACGGTTAAGTTCTGACTGGAGTCCGGATTCATTTTGCTGTAATAACAAAATCGTTTTTTGTTTATCCTCCAGTGTTTTGGTCAATTGTCCGTACTGCTTTTTTAACTGGTCTTTTTCTGTCCTTTCTGCATCAACAATATTTATCCAGTAATCAACGATTTGGCGGTGTGTACTATCCAGGCGAGTTTCCTGCTCTTTAAGTGCAGCCTTATGTTGCTTTTCTGCTTTTTCAATTTGAGTATTTAGCAGATCAAGCGCTTGTTTTTGCATTTGTAGCTTTGTTTGGTTTTCAGTTAACATTTCATTGGCAGATAAAACTTGCTCATTCAGTGTTGCAATCTCACTCTTTAACTCCATTTTTTGTGCTTCATTTTTACTGGTATATTCTTCAAAATCTTTGGTTGTTTTTGCTAATTGCTCATCTGTATCATTTAAAGTTTCCTGTAAATTACGCTGTTCTTCCCCCAACATAAATTTTTCTTTTGCTAATTCTCGCTTAATAGCAAACTGTAGTTGTTCAGAAAGCGCTAATTTTTCCGCTTCTGTTAGTGCGTTGAGTTCGAGCCACTCTCTGTAAACAGGTAAAACAGTTTGTTTACCCATGCTGACACGTGCTGCCAGCTTTTGTGCTGATATTTTTTCATTGTTTTCCTTCATTTCATCCAGAACAGTAAAAATTTTTTGTTTGCGCACAGTTACTTTATCTTTTGTCATTTTTGATACCTTTAATACCATTATTATAATACCAGTATTAATAGTATCATATTTTTAAACTTTATGTCTATTTATTGCCGGTAATATTAATTACCGGCAATTTTTAAGGTAAATATATAGGGGAAACAGAGCTTCTGAAAAAATCACTTTAGCCATTTTAGAAACATCAATACCGTTGATGAACAACCTGCATCTGATTAACTGCAAATCAAAATGATCAAAAATAAACGCATAAACAATATTCAAAAGAATTTAAGCTAAATACCGTTTCCCTTGTTATTGATCAGAACTATTCAGGCGAAGAAGCTGTCCGAAGCTTGGGTATTCGTTCTACAATGCTTGAGCTGGGTGCATAAATACCAGTAAGATACGGATGTTTAGGCTGACATACCAGAGCTTACGCACCAGTTGACAGATGATAAAAGTTATGTAAAATTCTTACTTTTTATGACCAAAAAACC
>JAPORK010000182.1:0-4346 GCA_026710285.1 Endozoicomonadaceae bacterium
TTCCTGTACGTGGATCTGTCTGTGTACCCCATGCCTTATCAAAATTAAAAGCATCAGACCATGGTTCTTTGTCATTATCTTTATTAGTCAGCCAGGATTCTTTATCGGATAGTTTTTTATTATAATCATTGTATGGATCTTTATTCTCCGTAACAGATAATTTTACCGAAGACAAAGAAGGTACAGTTAAAAGCTGTTGATTAAAAATAAAAAAAAATAAACAATATATTATTGAAAATATAAAATTCTGTCTTCTTTTATTGTACGGATTTTTCATTATTCATTTTTATAACAGTTTAATTACAGGCGAAAGCATATTAATTGATTTAGAATTAAAAAGCATATTTGTATCTCTTTTTATACAAATAATTTTGGTAACAAAGTAGAAGCTTCATTAAGAATATAGCTATATTTTACCCTGATACAGATTTATATTTGATATCTTGCAAATTATTAAACATCTGTTTACCAGTAAAAATATTTTTATCTATGATAAGTACAATTTTAATTGTTAAAAAACAACATAACAATTTACACAATTATAATACATTAATACCGGTTCCAGATTAAATCGTTCAATCATACAGCTTGCATAGTTATACTTGGCTACTATCAGGGCAGAAGTGTTTGCATCTCTGTAAGCTACAAAAGTTCCTCTGAGATTATGTCCAATAAATCCTGTATAATTTGACTGACCAGAAAAATCTGTCTCCCCGATCCTTAACGCGCCAAAAGGTTCAAACAATTGGCTTATAGCACTTTTTTCTGTGTCTGATATTCTGTAACTCAACAGAGAAGAAGGCTCCATATTCTCCATTTTTACTAAATATTCTTCTACGCTCTTTAAGTTTAACGGTTTGCCACTAATTTTTGATGCTGTTAATGCTGCCGCTATATTATCATCAACTCTTCTTGTTTGTTGCAAAGCAATCACAGCATTATCAATCTGTTCATTATTTTGAAGAGTAAGATAACTTATACCACTTTGTTCACTTATCATAAAATTTGCATTTATCTGTAATAAATCTTCTCCTAAGTTTGCTGATGCACCTGCGTTTCTGAGAGGAACCAATGGAATATCTCCAGCCTGTTCAGCC
The DNA here is from genome assembly GCA_026710285.1 of Endozoicomonadaceae bacterium. Lineage (GTDB taxonomy): Bacteria > Pseudomonadota > Gammaproteobacteria > Pseudomonadales > Endozoicomonadaceae > JAPORK01. The sequence continues at coordinate 1,098 of JAPORK010000182.1, forward strand.
ATACTTTCAGACAACAAGTCTGAATCAGACAGACTCCCGGTAATCATACTATCAAAAGCTATATTTTCAGCCGTCATGCCCGCAGAATACATCCCTTTAATTCCATTGAAAATACCTATACCCAGTGATGTTGTTCCTGCAACAAGTGCAATTGCCAGCGAAATACTACCTGTAACGACCCTGGTAATATTAAGAACTTTATCATCAGATTTTGGTGCAGAGCAAATGACTGAAATTATACTTGAGAGAGAAGAAGTTATTATTCCTGATACAAAAATTCCTATATCATGAGCAAGTACATATGTACTAAATCCCAGACTCATAACAGAGATTATCCCAACAATACAGAATCCTATCACTTCAACCCACCTTTTATGTATAGCACCCAACCCGAGTGTTGTAATATAATTTATTATTTTTAAACTTTTAGACATATTGCCGTCAGGATCAGTGTTCATAATAGGATTATTAGCAGCAAAGCTGTAACCATCTCCTGCCGGGTCTTCACTGACAAAATAGTGCTGATACGGATTATAAGTGCGATGACCTGTCCCCAAAAACTGCCAGTGCGTAACCGGATCACTGCGCTCACTATTAAATCCGGTTAATAGCTGTTGATAAAACGGTATAATAACTCCCGGGTGATGCCAGGACATACCATAAGGACTATAAGTATTGGACTGACTTAGTCTGTATTGATCACCCGATGAACTCCGGGTAAGAACACCGGTAATATCTCCTTTGTAATTTTTTTCATAATATTGATCAACAACACCATCCATAGTTCTGGCAATATTTTGATAACCAATTATATGTGTCGTTTGATCCTGGCGGGTTTGAATGTTTTCATTTATCAGTCGATGGCTACGATAAAAAAAATAATGTTTGCTAAATGCTGTTTTTTCCAGTACTTCCTTACCACTAGCATCGTAATTATAATAACTATATTTGCCCTGTGTAGTTATGATCCGAACGATTTGATTAAAAGGATTAAAATTTATTTGATTATTTTCTCCATCCATAATCATATTACCTGCTTTATCATAACTAAAGCTTTTGCTGACAGATAAATTATTATTCCAGCTTGTACTAACACGCTGAAGGCGTAACGGCATATTCTTATAATAATGGTATGATATTACCTTGCTTAAAGTCGCTTTTCCTGATGAATCTTGTAACCCTTCATTGACTTCTGTCATACGATTTAATGGGTTGAAATGATAATGCTGACTTATAATGACAGGTGCATTGTTCAATCCTGAATCTGTAAAAGCAGTATCCCGTGGACAAAATGGTAAACCGGTTGAGCCATGACAACTCATAGCAATCAGGTTATTTTGCTCATCATATCGGTAATTTAATAAGCCTGTCTGATTGTTGTTTCCCTGTTGTTTTAACTGGACAATATTATTGACAATGTCATAGCTATAATACCATTTGGAGAGTAGCTGATTATTTAGCATATCCTTTACCTGATATCGACGACCATAGTTATCATAACTTAACGTTCTGTACATACCACTTCCATAATCGATTGATGTAGTACGTGAAAAATCATCATACCTATTTCTTGCCAACAACTGACGTTGATGATGTAATCTCTGATAATATAATGCTGTTATTCTTCCTAATGAATCATATTGTGTTAATGTTTTATTGTCATTGATATCTGTTACAGCAATTAAACGTCGGTTTAAATCATAAAACCACTTAAGATGGTAATCTGGATAACCATTTTCTCCTGTATGTATTTCTTGTTGTAACATGCCATCATCACTATACAAATATCTTGTTGTTCCAGTTGAATCAGTTTTTTTTATAAGCAATGCAGTAATAGGGTCATAGTCATTTTTTAATTGTAATTTTCCATCAATATAACTAGCAATAGGTAAACCCAATAGGTTATATCTGAATGAAATGATATGTCCTTCAGATGTCGTTATTGTGGCAGGATTACCATCTGTAGTATAAGTATAAGTAGTTCGTTGTTGAAATGCATTTGTCTTCCACATCAACTCTCCTGCCGGGTTATATTGTGCTGCATACATCAGCCATCCAGCAACCCCTGAAGAGGTTTTATATTGTTTAGATGCATTGATCAGGTGACTGCTAAGATCATAAAAATAATGTATTTCATGACCAAAACTATCTTTCGTAACAGCAACTTCACCCAGTGAATTGTAGATTGTTGTTATCGTTCTTCCGGCAGGATCCGTGGTAGAGATGACCCTTCCAAAACCATCATAAGTTGTATTGACTACTTGTACTCCCTGTTGCCATTTTTCGTGGTAGCACAGTTTTTTTACTGCTGATAAAGATCCCTGAAAGGCGGGTAATGTGATTTTTTGTATCGGTTTATTTAGTGTGTTGTAATGCACTATGGAAATGACAGAACGCTGATTATGCTGACTCATCCGGTAACTAATCATACATTGCTCAGAGTCATTATATAGCTTAAATACACGCTGACCATCAGGTAGCGTAACCTGCGTAAGTGCACCCATATCATCATAATAATAAACTGTTATTAATTTATTTTGTTTTTTCAATGAACTGATTACATAACTGATGTCTTTGAAAATATGCCCGTAACGATCATATTCAAATTGCTTTTTTAATAACCATTGACCCAGCTCTGCTCTGCCTGTTACAGAAACAATCTCATTCCATTCCTGTAATTTTTTTCCGGCACTGTTAAAGATAATCTTTTTTTGTAAACCGTTTGCACTGGTAATAAGTATTTGATTCAGTCTCGGAGCAATATTGTATTGATAATGTATATAAGTAGCAAAAGCCGTATTTACTGCCACATCCTTCTGTATTAAACGACCATAATCATCATAATGATAGCGTGTTATATTAGTTCCGGCAGCATTAGCTTGTTCGAGGGTTTGATTTGTAAACTGACTGATTGTTACCGCAGGCAATTGCTGTAATCTTCCTTTTCCTAATTCAATTGTACTGTATAGTGTTTTACTATAACCATCACGATTCAGCGTGTAATAATAATGTCTGATTTGTTCAGCGGGTAGTGATGATAAATTATCATAGACTTTTTTAACAATGGTTTTTTGTAATAAGCCATAAGTTAATACATCATGAGTATCACTATAATAATAGCGATTTGTGATAATCCGTGCACTCCCTGACTGATGAATCTGATGGTCGAGTACTAGCATATAACCTACACCACTGCGATTTGGTTTGTGGTGATATTAGTTATAAGTGATAACAGGCGGTGTTACTATA
>JAPORK010000182.1:4356-15603 GCA_026710285.1 Endozoicomonadaceae bacterium
GCAAAGAATTTATTTTTCTCGATGGATAAACAGTTATTGATTCCGGTAAGGTACTAAACCTCCAGCCTTCAGGCATAGCAGGGCAAGCGTTATCACCTTTGACCGGACAATAAGTTATTTTAGTAATACGACCATAATCATCTGTAGAACATACTGGTTTTCCTGATTTGTCATAAGTGCTTGTTACTGTATTTATATCAGGATCACCATCAATATCACCCCATGTTTTAGTAACTATTTTTAAAGGCAGATTATAAGTAGCAGGTAAACTTTTAAAGGAAGTGTATGCACAACCATTACGTTCATCTGTACGACAATAAAAGTTTTCTATTTCTGATAAAATGTGTCCTGTGCGATCAGAAATTTTTTTGTCATTAATTAATAAATGATATTTATTATAAGTGTGTATTTCTGTAACAAGCTGATTATCTTCAGAAGTTTGATAAGTATAATCAGCCGGTGCATCGAACAGAATATCCCGCTTTGAATGATTAATAACAGAAGGAAGCCCTGTATTAAAACCAAGATAATTGTGATCATTAGCATTGACTTCAGAGTAGATATAATGAGTAATCAAAGGTGGTTGAGTGACATCGGTAATTATTGTTGCAACAGAGACAACGCATAATGATAAAGCAAGTTGTTTATTTATTACAGCTATCCGCATTGCATTTGTACAATTATAATCAAATACTTTTTTTAACCCGGTAGGATAATTCAGTTCAGTAATTAAATGTCCCTTATACGTCATATGAATACCAAATTTACTTATACTATTTTGTACAGATAGTGTAATATCACTGAGTTGATTATTTGAATTATTGATACGAACGCTGACCGGTTTTCCTGTAGCATTTTGGCTGATAACAATTATATAGTTCTCATGGTAGATAATTTTTATTTGATGGTTTTGATTATCTGCAATATCTGTTAACAAGTGAGTCCCCGGTGCATAAAAAAAATTGACTGCATTACCATCCTGTTGTTCCAGGCGAATTTCATAACCCTGGTTATTTAGTATTTCACGTAAACCATTTACATAAGTAATGATAAGACCATTGTATTTATCTTTGTGAATATTGATATCTTTTAATTTATGATAAAGTGGTTCCCATTGATCATCAGCACTTTTTTGCAAATAAAAGTTTTGTTTCATGCTGGTTATTAGCTGATTGGTTCGTGGACTAAAATGCGTTAAATTCCACGACCAACCAATACCCAGTGAATCAGGATTAGTGGTGCTGTCACTACTATAATCAATTTTTAAATTAATATCAGGGCCATGTCCAAGATTACTGATCATGCTGCCAACTTTCACAGATGTCATTAATGAACCTGTTCTTGGATCTACATGTGTACTTAGTGTTTTATTAAAATTAAAAGCATTAGACCACGGTTCTTTCTGATCACTATTATTTTTCAATTGTTGTTTTGTTTTGATGTTCTGTTTAATATAATTATGATCGGGATATTGATTATTTTTGCTTTTATTAATAGGTACAGGTGATAACAATTGATTATCACTACTTGATAATTTTTCAGATGATATAGAAAATGCAGATAGAAATAGTTGGTTACATAAAACAAATAGCAAAAAACACATTACACACAATATAAGTCTGTGTCTTTTCTTATAACATAGCACTTTCATTTTTAGACCTTGGCTTGATGATACTTAAAATGAAGCTGAGAGAACTGCATGGTGAGGTTATCAAAAAACAGCTTAACAGATTATCTATACTCTGCAAGCTTTACAGATGTATTCGGATATTGCAGCGTTTAATTGTTTTTTGGTTATCTAATGTGTAACAATATCCGAGAAATGAGAAAAAGCTAAATAGCAACCATAATTATAATTACTGTTTTCAGGATCATATGCTTTAAATCTGGCTAAGGCATCATGCCTGAATCACTATTATGGCAATCATGATGGAATGAACAAAGAGTCATTTGCAATCAATTTCAGACATTCATCTTCATCAATATTTTGACATATCTCAAACCACCGTCCTGTATGTCGCATATAAGAAAGGTTATATTTTCCTCCATGCGTGTACTCCATCCTTGCAAACTTAGTTTCAAACGAAGGAGAAATTGCTCGTGGTCCCGGACAGTTGTATTTACCACAGATATAAAAATAGTTTCTATTCCATTTTGAAAATATTTCACTCAAATAATTAAAATTATTATCAGTTGGTGCTGGTTTAAGATGTTTTGGCTTGAGAACATTATCAATGAATTTGTCGGCTTTTTCTTGCAATGCAGATTTTACAGAAGGACTAGCTTTAGGTTTTGGTAAGTTAAGTACCCACAGCTTTTTAGATCCGGACATTTTATTACATCTCGCAATATGTTGATTAAAGGTTTAAGTTTTACAAAAAAAATATATTATATCATTTTTAAGAAATCAGCGCTATATTACTTGGCATTCTAACACAGGAAGTTTACAGCCGAACAAGTTTGTGAAACCATGGCTTTAGCCTGCAAAAAACAAAAAAACATATGGATATATGTTGAGTCACTGGTCACAACATGCACTGGAAAAAGCGTCGATAAAAGAAGGTATTATCCCGGCTCAATCAGATTAAAATCTGGTTTTCCATTCTGGTAAAGCGTTACCTAAAAAGAAATAGTTTTACTTCAAAAGAAGACCTAAAATCCGGGCTTTATAAATTTGTTGATTTTCTTTATAAGGCTATGGCAAAGCCATTTAAATGGACTTATGGAACCCCCTTGAGAACACAAGGGGTCTGTTATAAGCGCTGAGAAGCACGATCTGCTTTAAGACCAACAGCTGAAAAACGCTGCAGTGCTTCAGATGCAGTAATGCGCTTATCAGGGTCTGTTTGCAGCATTGCTTTTAAAATAGCTGTTCGCTCTGGTCCAATTATTTCATGATGTTTTTCAAAGTATTCATCTAATCTTTTTTGCAGAGGGTAAGAGTTAATCGCTGCAAATGTAGTATGGTGCACACCATCATATGCAGATGGAAATAAATCTTCTCCTGTGAGTATCTCAGCAATAGAGCATGCAGAGCACCAGACATCATGTGCCTGTGCACTATAGGGTTTTTGAGTTTGAAATACAGCAAGAAAATTTATAGACTCTGGTGATGCATAAAATGGTGTTAGTGATACACTGGTATAATTGTTTGAATTAATAAAGACACCTCCTGGCGCAGCCCCTGCAATCGCTCCATCAAAATTAGTTAGAAGTAATTTATCGCCTGTCCAAAACATATTAAATGGTTTTATATCCATATGGCAAACCTGGTTCTCATGAAGATAGTCAACTGCACTTAACAAGTTTAATGTTGCTTCATGCTTTTGTTCCGGGGTTAGGTCTGATTCAACTACGTCTAAATTATCGGGTGCCGCTCTCATTTGTAATGCAGCTTTTCCTGCATAGTCAACATCAATGTCAACATATTCTGCTTCATATGAAGAATCTGTTTCTTTAAGATTAAGATCTAGCTGACGTTCATTGATTATAACAACTTTTTTTTGGTCAGAATTGTCATCAACTTTAACAATATTGGGGTGAGACAGTTTGTGTAAAATCCTGGTTTCTTTTTCCAGCGTATTTCCGTATTTGTTTCTTTCAAGTTTATATATGTCTGTTCTTTTTGCGCCAGATGAATCATATGCCTCCACTTTATAGACATCACCTGTAACTGCATTGCCTAAAGACTGTATTTTTTTGACAATTGCAGGAGAATCTGTAGGCTCCATGGGAGGGGGAAGTGCTTTTGTCCATTTATTCTGGGCCCAATCATAGATACTGACCAGAAACCGCCAAACTTTCTTTGCATGGTGCGTCCAGACAGTTGATGTCTCTGTTGTCTGTTGTGAAGAGACTGGCTTAGGCTGGTGTGGATCTACGTTCATTAACAAACATCCTCTGAGCATTTTGGTTAATTGTCTTCACTGTGTTATTACGGCAGCCAATAACAAAAATTAATGTTCAGAAGCATACACAGAACCATCCAGATAAATTTATATATCGATGAATAACCTGAATACAGGTAACAGGATAATCCAAAGGTTCACTCATCAGACCGATTTTATGTATAAAATATTGACAATAGCAACCAACAAATGCTGCGAACATTTACTTTTATCTTCTAATCTTTTTTTAATGGTTCCTTAAAATAGCCGGAGATTATTTTATGCCTGTATCCCGCAGACAGTCACATAATGACAATCAACCACTTCATCGCACCACCACAACTACACGTAAACAGGGTAGTTCTGCTCTGCCTGATGAAGAGACCACCAGTAAAAAAGCAAAACACACCGCCGCTGAACCTGCGGTTTCTCTAAAGGAAGAAATACTGCGCAGGCATCCGGAATGTGCCGGATGGTCAGGACATAACATACGAGCATACATCAAACAAGTTGATCCGGAGTTGTTGCGATCACATATGGATCAGTTATTATCACGTTCTGAATCTGCCAGCGAAGAAGAGATACAGCTAAGCAAAAGATCCATTGAGCATAAGCTGCAACCTGAAAAAGCAGAAAGCTTATTAGAAAGTCACCAAGCTTTTGATAACGCCAAAAAATTGCGTGAACAAAAACAGAATAAAGCAACCATTGCAAGAGCAGATAAAAAAGCCACTGAACAGTGGCAAAAAGCACACCAGCCAGATGCAGTAGAACAAAAAACTTTTGAATCTTTAGGACAGGGTAGTTTTGGTGTTGTTGAATCAGTGGTCCCATCAGCAGGAGGACCTGTCACAGTAAAAAAAACAAGTCGGTTTACGCCATTACCAGATGAACCTTATGAATTTGACCAGGAGTTTGATATACTCAGTACACTGCATCATCCTAATATTATTAAAGTTATACCACCATCAGAAAGTGACAGAGATAACGACAGGTTGTATATGCAGGCAGGAGGCGCTCCGCTTTCTTTACTGGTAGAAGGCAATAAAACAGTCTATTTTAATCTTGAAGGCATTAATCGTAGCGATACGCCAGCTTATGAAACAGACAGATCCGAAGAGCAAAGCTATCTTGCCATGGCATGGGAAAAATTACAAGATCTTGCTTCTGCTTTTATGTCTGATGAACCGGCAATACCCAAAAAAACTGCTTCAGGCGAACCTTTACCAGTGGCACTAACAGAAAGCATAAGCGCACAAATGCTGGACGCATTAGCTTATCTGCATGAACACAACATTGTTCATCGGGATCTAAAGTTGGATAATATGGTCATTAAGCCGGATGGAACCTTAAAAATTATCGATTTTGGTGTTTCTACAAGGCTCACAGCGTATTACAGAGAATCAGACAATGAACTGGCAGGAACACCAAAGTATATTGCCCCGGAAGTTATCAACAATCGATTGCGTATAGATCCGGCTTTTTCTAAAACTAAAAATGAGAAATCCGACATATATGCAGCGGGTTGTGTTATGTGTTTACTGGCAACCGGTCAACCTTATAACCCCTATAGAAATTCAAGTTTAAAAAAACGCTTAGTAGGGTTATATCATAATGCTGTTACAAAAAAGGATGAATTACAGCAGGCAATAAAGCAAAATCTGGAAGCCAGGTATCCGGGCAAAGCTTTTGAACAAAAAAACAAAGACCTCTGTGATCTGTTAAGCAAAATGCTGGAACCGGATCCGGATAAGCGTATTTCAGCACAGGAAGCACTGAATCACCCGTTTTTCCGGTAACAATAAAAATCCGGACAGAGGGACAGGTACAGAGAGATAGAGAAACAGAGGGGTTAGCGCAAATTCATTCGGTGGTCCGGTAGGGTTCACTATCGTGTACTATAGGTCAGCTTACTATACTGCGACTACGGACCACCACAAATTACTTTTCTTCACTGTTGTTTACATCTGCATTACTTAACCATTTATCTAATGCTGCCTTTAACACATCCAGCTTAATCGGCTTGCTGATATAGTCATCCATGCCTGCCTCAAGACATTTCTCTCTATCACCTTCCATTGCATTGGCAGTCATTGCGATAATGGTCAGATGTTTGTCTGGCGTTTCAGCTTCCTGCTGACGTATATTCGCTGTGGCTTCATAACCACTCATTTCAGGCATCTGACAATCCATAAACACCACATCATAAGCTTTCTTGCTGATAGCTTCTAATGCTTCACGACCATTGTTAGCAACATCTGCTTTCAGTTTTAGCTTACCCAACATCGCCTGGGCAACTTTCTGATTGACCAGATTATCTTCCACCAGCAGTAAAGTAGTGTTTTCAGCATAGGTGGCTGCATCGCTAGCCGGTTTCTGTACTGCACTCTTTTCGTCTTTCTTTAGTGCCATGACCTCTAACGTGGCATGCAGCAGTTGTGATTGCCGGTAAGGTTTTGCCAGGGCAGCATGCAGACAGGCAGCCTGTTTCTCTTTTTCATTCATGGGTCCGCTGGAAGTTAACATGATCCTTTTGATTGCAGTCAGACCCGGTTCATCAGCCATTTTTTTAGACAGTGTAATACCGTCCAGTTCCGGCATCTGCATATCAAGAAAAGCAACCTGAAACGGACGTCCGGCTGTTTGTGCATCTTTCATTTTGTCTAGCGCCCGCATACCATCTTCTGCTTCAGCAAAATCCATCTCCCAGGATTCAAGATAGTGACGCAAAATATCTCTGTTGGTTGGATTATCATCAACAATCAGCGCATAAATGCCTTTGAGTGAGGTTTCAACCGGTCTTTTATCGTAATGATCCTGCTTACTTTCTCCAATTTTCATCATTATATCAAAGTAAAAACGCGATCCTTTATCCTGCTCGCTTGCTACTTTCAGCTCACCCTGCATCAATTCAACTAACTGTCTGGAGATGGTTAACCCAAGACCAGTGCCACCAAACTTACGTGTGGTTGAACTATCAGCCTGGGTGAAGGGTTGAAACAGTGTGGGTATTATTTCAGGAGCGATCCCAATTCCGGTATCTTCTACTTCAAACCGCACATAGCAATGCGATGATTTTTTGCTTTCATCGGGCATATTATCCAGTTTCAGTGCACGGATGACCACTTCACCTTTTGTGGTAAATTTAACCGCATTGCCGAGAAGATTGGTAAGAATTTGCCGTAAACGAACGGGATCTCCCTGCAGGCTGAGGGGTAAATTGACATCAGTGTAACAGCCAAGCTCTATCCCTTTTTCACGTGTTTTGCTGGCCAGCAGTGCGGCTATATCTTCGATAATCGTATGTGGATCCATGTCCACCTGTTCCAGCTCAAGCTTGCCTGCTTCAATTTTTGAAAAATCAAGAATATCATTAATAATCTGTAGCAGCGCATCGGCTGAACCATAAGCTGTTTGCAGGTAGTCAGTTTGGATATTATCCAGCGGTGTATCCTTCATCATTTCCAGCATACCCATCACACCATTCATTGGCGTACGAATTTCATGGCTCATATTAGCCAGAAATGAGCTTTTCGCTTTAGCCGCATCCAGTGCTGCTTCTTTTGCCTCATTGGCTTCTTCAATCGCTTTTTTTAAACTATCATTGGCGATATTAAGCGCTTCTGTACGTAATTTAACCGTTTCTTCCAACTCTCTCTTATGGCGACTCAGCTCCTTATCACGCTGATTAACCTGCCCCAGCATTTCATTAAACTGGTCATATAACTGTCCTATCTCATCATCACTCTCTTTGGTGAGATCACTTTCATAAATTTTACTGACTGTAACCTGCTTCATATAATCAGCAAGACGCGTGATCGGGTTGGTAATCTTTCTTTGCAGTCTGAAGGCAATCAGATACGCAAAAATAATTGCCAGTGCGGTAATCATCAGTGCCGCCAGAATATTGAGCTTAACCTGATAGTTTAATGGAGTAAGATCTGCTTTAACCTGAATATTACCGAGCAAACGACCCGTTTGCGAATCAGACACCGGTGTTCTGACATAAATATATTTGCCTTTCAGTGTTGTGGTCATTTTATCTGCAAGCGGAATGGATTTTTTTGTTTTTTCCTGACCTGAATGCGCTGACAATACCTGTCCATGCTGATCAACAATATAAGCTGAATGGATCACTTCTATGGGTAACAGCAGAGAGAGCGCTGCACTGGCTTTTTCAGCACTGTGCATTTTTAATGCCTGTTCTGCGGGAATGTTAACGACCTGAGATACTTCCTGTAAGTGTCTTGTTAAGGCATCTTTAGATTTGTAATAATCACTAACCGTATAAAAGAGTAGCGTAATTAACAAACCCATTTCAGCGGTTGTCATCATTGCATAGCGCAAACGTCGCTGAATAGATGGTGGTCTGAATGTGAACATCCTGTTCCCCTAAAAATTCCTGCCCCGGTTACCCGATAAAAATTTAATAATTCCGGTTAACTGAATAAGATTTTTTATCGTTGTTTATAAAAATGTTAGCACTTGTCGCAATAGTGTGATACTTTGTTCCCTGCTATGTACTATATTATCCTTTGATTATAAGAATATTTGAATAAATTAACGGCTTACCAACGATGCATAACTATTTTTGCAGTCACAGCAGAGCAAGGTATACAAAACAGAATGTTTTAACTATGAAATAGCAATAAATTATTTAGTTGACCGGAATTTATATTTTTGAACACACCAACAACATCTGACTGTCAGCGCCTGAACGGCATGGTTGAACGGGTTACTTTCCACAGTGAAAGTAGTGGTTTTTTTGTGATCAGGGCAAAAGTAACCGGTCAGCGTGACCTGATTACCATTACCGGTTCTCAGCCATCCATAGCAGAAGGCGAGTATATTGAATGTAGTGGCAACTGGGTAAATGACAGCAAGTATGGTCTTCAGTTTCAGACCAAAACCGTGCGTACTATTGTACCCACAACCATTGAAGGTATTGAAAAATATCTGGCTTCCGGCATGGTCAGAGGCATAGGTCCGCATTTTGCTAAAAGGCTGGTCAGAGCCTTTGGTGAAACCGTTTTTGATGTCATAGAAAAGTCTCCACACAAACTGTTAAGTCTTGAAGGCATTGGCAAGAAAAGACAGCAATGCATTACCCATGCCTGGACTGAACAAAAGTTTGTACGAGAGATTATGGTGTTTTTGCAGTCTCACGGTGTTGGATCGGCAAGAGCTGTGAGGATCTATAAAGTCTATGGAAACAATGCTATCACAAAGGTTAGAGAAAACCCCTATCTGCTGGCACTGGATATTCATGGTATCGGTTTTAAAACCGCTGATCAGATTGCACAAAACTTAGGCATTGAACCGCATTCACGGATACGTGCGCAGGCGGGAATCCGCCATGTATTGCAGACACTTTCCGGCGAAGGTCACTGCGCAGCAGAAGTTCAGGATTTATTACAACGTTCCCGACAATTACTGGACATCCCGCTCTCCGTACTACAGGAAGCCATTGCAGAAGAAATCGCCGAAGAGCGTATAACACAACATCTGGTTGATGAAACCTTCTGGCTCTTTCTTACGCCGCTTGACAGATCAGAACAGGGGATTGCCAACCATATTAAGCGTCTTCTCAAAGGCATACTGCCATGGGATAAAATTGATGTTTCTACACTGCTGACTGAATTTGAACAACGTGAGCAGATGCAGCTCTCTGCATCACAACGGGAAGCAGTAAAACAATGCCTGAAAAATAAAGTTTCGGTTATTACCGGAGGTCCTGGTGTAGGTAAGACCACCGTTGTCAACACCATATTGCAAATTATCAAAACTCAAAAGATAAGAATTTCACTTTGTGCTCCCACCGGACGCGCTGCTAAAAGGCTGAGTGAATCAACGAAACAAAGCGCTGTGACCATTCACCGGTTGCTTGACTTTGACCCGAAACAATTTTCTTTCCGCCATAATGCTGATTTTCCATTAAGCACTGATTTTCTGGTGGTGGATGAATCTTCTATGGTCGATGTTGTGTTAATGAATCAGCTATTAAGAGCACTTCCGGATCATGCGGGTCTGTTGCTGGTAGGTGATACCGACCAGCTACCTTCAGTGGGACCTGGAGCGGTACTGAACGACATGATTTTAAGTGAAATAGTACCGGTGTGTCATTTAACAGAAATTTTTCGTCAGGCGCGAGATTCGCAGATCATTACCAGCGCACACGCTATAAATCATGGCAAAATACCGCGTATCTCCCGTAAAGGAGAGCAAAGCGATTTCTTCTTTATTGAAGCAGGCACGCCTGAAGAGATTCAGCAAAAACTCTTATATGTTGTTTTACAGCGTTTACCGGCAAGGTTTGGATTCAATCCACTCACCGATATTCAGGTATTAGCACCGATGAACAAAGGCGGGCTGGGAGCACGCAGTCTGAACATCCTTCTGCAGGAACAACTCAATGGTCAGTCACAACCCAAAATCAATCGCTTTGGCTGGACTTTCTCTCCCGGAGATAAAGTAATTCAAACATTAAATAATTATGATAAAGATGTCTTCAATGGTGATATTGGTTGCATTGAGTCAGTAAGCCGGGAAACTTCTGAGCTATTTATCAATTTTGATGGTCGCAGCGTAGAGTATAGCTTTAATGAGCTGGATGAAATTTCCCTGGCTTATGCCATAACCATTCATAAGAGTCAGGGGTCGGAATATCCCTGTGTTGTTATCCCTATGGCAATGCAATATTATACGCTGCTGGAAAGAAACCTGCTTTATACCGGTGTCACCAGAGGGAAAACGTTGGTAGTACTTATTGGTCAGACAAAAGCAATGGCAATGGCAGTCAAAAGTCATCGCGCAAAAAGAAGAAAAACATTATTACGTCAAAGATTGTCTTCCTGAGTATCTGCTAATAATGATATTAAAAAGCACTTCACTTATTACAAAATCTGTGAGAAATTAAATTTTTCTGATCAGCGTATTTTAATTGTAAATGATATAGTGTTTGATAATATTGTAGTTAATACAAGAATGTTACCATTCAATAAATAATTAATGACTTAGAATAAAGAACGACTATATTTATACACTGTCCTCTTATAAAAAATAGAGTCATACTCGCAATCATATAAACTATGTATTTCAAAATGAAAGACACTAGATTTTTATTTATGCGCCTGGCGATAATAACGTAGATGTACATACTAATAAAACCAAAATTATAACTTCTTCATGCCTTAGACCATGAAACTATCATCTTTAAAACGAAGATTATTAATCTGTAACTAAAATTGGGGTTTAAATATATCCGTCATATTTAGTTGAATAAAATGTCGTTTATATGTATCGAGGGAAATTTCATTTCTTTAGTTATCTTTAATTGATTGTAACTATCTAAATGGTTGAA
>JAPORK010000394.1:0-4150 GCA_026710285.1 Endozoicomonadaceae bacterium
GATTCATAAGGATATTTTTTTCAGTGAGGTAAAAATAAAATCCTTTTAAAATCAACAGGTTATGAAAACTGTCCGAAGTGTTGAACAAGAAAAGACAGTTAAACAGCTTTAAGAGCCGCAGCTAAAAACCAGGGCTTACGCACCAAGAGAATGATTCTTAATAACCAAACAAAATAGTTACTTTTTGAGCAAAAAATGTACAGCTGGTCATGGTTTTATGCCTTATCAAAGACTGATCAACGATCAGTTAGAGGTTAAAATGCACAGATTGAGTCTCAAAAAAGTGTTATATGAAACTCCAAATGAGAATGATTCTCTTGGTGCGTAAGCCCTGAGCTAAAAACTGCGAAGACTTTTTGATTAATAAAAATCTTTTCCGGTAACCTTAAAGTGTTCTTTTTTCAACACATATGAATTATAAAAGAACATATGGCGCATTATTTTTCCACCACACTCATCTGCAATAAATTCCAGGCAGGTAAAATTATATGCATCGACTTTCTCAAATATATTGTGCCTACTTAAAAATATTAGATTGTTTTTCTGGACTTCTTTATTTTTTTTGAAATTTTTTATAAGCTCACACAGAGGAATTGTAATCATCAGTGCTTCGTACTTAAGAATGTCCTGAAAACATATACCACCCGAAAAAATACCATCTAACACACCAATCTCTTCTTGTGTTAGCTCGCGCTTTATTAATTTGTTATCTTTAATACACTCCACTAATTTTATAAAGGTTTCATATTGAAACTTTTTAATTGCGGTCATGGTTGCATGTTGTGAATTATCTTTTGATGCCTCATGGATGCGTTTTTCCATTGCCTGTTTAACTAAACCCCACAAAGTACTGTAGTCATCAGGATTATCAAAATGCCCTTTACTCTTCGTTTGTATCATCGCTATGATATCTTCGAAAGATTTTTTGCTGGTGATTTCAGATTTAGCAGAGGATACTTCTTTAGGTCCATCTTTCTTAGCTTTGGTTCTTTTTCTTAAAGGTGCAGTTTCAGGTATAAGAGAAGACATTTCGAGGGTACCGGATTCGAGATCATCAAAGTTGTCATCCGTCAGCTTTGGTTCTTCTGCGATAAGAGTAGTAGAGAGAGATGTGTTAATTCCATCGATACTTGCATGGACTGTGACCGGAGCTAAAAACTCTTGCGAAGCGGTCTGTTCTTCATCAGAATCAGAATCACAACCATGGAAGTCATTGTCATTTTCTTCTTTGTTAACCAGATTTAAACCACTACCACCTGTTGCCAGAGCCGTACACATATTAATTTCAAAAAATATAAAAATAAAGCAGTAAATTAAAAAAGTGCCTGTTAAACTCTTAAAGAGTTTTTTTCGTTTCATGATATATCATTCCTTGGGTTTTTATGGTTCGATGTAGCACCACACCACTTAATCAAATATTTAGCATTTTTATATAAATAATATTAAATGCATTTGCATCATAAAAATAAAGACATTGTTAAAATATAAATATTTAAAAAAGCTCATATTACAACAAGAGTTTTTCTCTCTATAAAAATAATGTATCAAAAACTGTTTAACGAAACAATTAAAACTTTAATTTATAATGATAAAAATGATGTTTCGCTCATATTGATAATTATCTTTAAAAACTGAAAAAACTAAATAAAACTTATTTACAACTGGTTCAGGCAAAAGTACAAGTAAATAGTCATATTTTAATGTGTATTGTATAGTTTTCATAACAACCTTTGTAAATACTGAATAAGCATTGATGTACAATCAAATGGAGTAGATTTTATGTGTCCTTTAATGTAACAGCTAAATCTGTATCTATGACTACCTAAACTTTTAACACTAAATATATTATTTTGCCTTTGTAATTTTTCATTCAAATCTACGTTTGCATCTATAACAATAAAAGGAGTGTTAGATTGAGCTGGAGTAATTACCTTCATGCCTAATGATGATATCTCAAGGATGTGTCTTTTTGTTAAACTCAATAATGCAGCATTAAAAAAATAAGAACCAGATTCTAACAACGAAAGTAATTGGTTGTAGATATTTATATTGACTGTACCGGATTCTGATATTTTTGCGATTTTACTTATCTCTGGGTATTTCTCTCTGTTTTTAATACACAAAACACCTATTCCTGTTTGCATAGCAAGATGTTTGTGAAGAGGAAAAAATAATAGGTCTGATGTTATGGCTTGCTGATGATGTATAATTGTCCCTATTGATTGAGCAGCATCGAGCACATAATTTGTATCATCTAATGTGCAAACTTTACCAGAATTTGGATCTATATGAGTGAGCAATGGTATAGCTTTTTCATATTTTTTGTTAGTAAGAAAGCGATAAGACTCATAACACACATGTTGTATTGATAAAGATGTTGATTGCACACTTAGTCCATACAGTATGTTAAGCAAACAATGAGTACTATTATTTAGCAGATATATCTCTTCATGTTTTAAGTTGAGTTTTTCTTTGAGGTGAAACTTTATATCACTTTTAATTGTCCCAACTTTCTGATAGTAATTTTTGTTATTATATCGAGCTATATTTGAGTCGATTAAACTGAAATGTATAGATGAATCATCTATCAGCTTTATCATTCAATACGCCCCATAGACTTAAGTCGAGGAATAACTTTTTCTTGGAAAACACTACCTATTTTTAAGTTTTTGGCTTCCTGCGCTCCAATCCACCTTATATCTACAATTTCTGAACATGGTTTAGGGGTGCCATAAATTTTAGCCAACCATGAACTAATTTATATTTCCTCATTTTGACTTAGTCAATCTTTTTGTTACACCCAGTTAATAGACATTTTTTGTCATGATTGCTTCATGTTTATTTGAATTTATAGAATTCATGCAATATTTTTTTATTCTAATAGCATAAACAGATCAATCTTTACTGTATGACTTTCTCTGTTCATAAATTGTTTAATTAACGAGTCATAATCTACACCTTTGTGTGAAATAGAACCATCAAAATGGAAAATATATGATTTCCATTTAGTTGGCAACCGTTCTACAATACTCATGTGAACTTTAGACCCAATCACTGCTATTTTATTCATTGGAATTAAATTGTGTATTTTCCAGTAATCATCCTGGGCGTGAGATATGATCTTAACCCTACTTCCCGGAGGTGCTACTGCATATAACACCTTAACAACCATGATATTATACTCTTCATAATTCTTAATATTTTTTTCAAGCTGTAAAGATCGTCGTGCAATTAAAAAATCTTTAAATAAGTTAATATCCAACTCTTTCTGTGCAAACATAGAAGTTATAAGAATTGTGCCTGAATCACACCCTATGTTATTCCTGCAGGCGGATGAACTTAAAATCTTATATATTGTAACCACATCATCCATATTTTTAAATCTGAGATTATTGTTATCAGAAGATACAAGACCTGGTGCTTCACTCATGAATAGCTCCTCGAGGAACTCTTCTATATAAAGACCATGATTTACTAAACCTTCGTCGTTATCATCATAAACAGAAGCTGCACACAAAGCAGGCTTTTTTGATAGTTTACCAAAAACTTTTAGCATACTCAGGGGTCGATAAACTGTCTTCTCCTCTGCAAATGTACTAAATTCTCCGGCTGCCTCCACACCCCAAAAAGTAAATATTGCACCTGTTGCAATCACAGCAACCATCTGGGTAACACCCACTATTGCAGATGTGGTGTTAAGACCTTTGTTTGCAGGCACAACTGCTGTGGCAACAGGGACACAGCCACCAACCGCCGCAATTCCCATAGTTACTGTTGCTAATGCTGTACTCCCGGCGCTGGCAATTGTTGCTCCCAGCGCTGCAATGGTTAACCCGGTAGCAACGACTGATGTAGCAAGATTTACCCATTTATTGTGAAGCGCTCCCAGCCCTGCTGTACCGATATAACCCGCCCATTTGAAAATGGTTCCCATCCATTGTGGTATATTTCCGTCAGGGTCAATATTCATTACAGGATTATTGCCTGCAAAACAGTAGCCAGCCCCCTGTGGATCTTCACTTAAGAAATAACGTTGGTTTGGATTATAAACTCTGTTTCCTGCACCTAAAAATTGCCACCCGGTCAGAGTGTCTGTGCGCTCACCATTAAAGCCATATGATATTACCTGATCAGATGATGGCTGCGCCTG
>JAPORK010000394.1:4160-15552 GCA_026710285.1 Endozoicomonadaceae bacterium
CATACCATGCCATAAGGGCTGTAAACACTATATTGAATCGGTTTGTATACAGACTTATTTTGTTGTTTACTTAAAATACTGACAATGTCTCCTTTATAATTATTTTCATAATATTCACTAATAACGCCATCTGTTGTTTTAGCTACCCCCTGATAACCAGTAATATGTACAGATTGCCCTGGCACATCTAGCTGTTCATTAATCAATATATCTGACCGGTAAAAGAGATAACGGGTATTTTGCTGGTGTTTTTCTATTACTTCTCTGTTACTACCGTCATAAACATAGATACTATGATTGCCATTATGCACAATAACTTTAGCAACTTGATTAAAAGCATTATAAAAAATATGATTTTTTTCTACGTCTACGGTCACATTTCCTGCTGCATCATAAATTAAATGTCTTATAATAGGTGTGCTTTGATTCCATGAGGTACTGATGTGCTGAATACGTAAAGGAGTCACAGAATTACTGTATTCATAAGCTGTTACTTTACTCACTGTTGTTTTTTGTTGTGGGTCTTGTAAATTTTCTACAACACGCTTTAATTGATTTAACATTGTAAAAGTATATCTTTGCCGTGTAATAACTGGGACCTGTGTAAGTCCGGAACCATAAAAAACAGTATCCCGGGGACACAAAGGTAAACCGGAAGACCCATTACAAGTCATGGTAACTAAATTATTCAGGTCATCATATTTATAATTAAAAATACCATACTGACTATTACCTTTTTTTTGATACAGGGTAACAATATTGTTATAACGGTCATAACTAAAATTCCACTGTGAAATGAGTTGATCTCTTAGCGTATCAGTTACATCACGTTGATGCCCATAAGTATCATAAAGAATGTGCCTCTGCATTCCGCTACCATAATAAATAGTTTTGATACGGGAAAAACTATCGTAATGTACAGAAGATAATATTTTATTACCCCCGTTAAAAGCATGGTAAATGGTTTTTTTAACACGTCCCTGTTCATCATAAATAGTATTTGTTACATTTCCGGAAATATCAGTAACACTAACAATACGTCTGTTTTTGTTATACTTCCATTGCAGCTTGTAATCAGGATAACTACCTTTGCCTTTATGCGACAATGAGCGTATCATTCCATCAGCACTGTAATGATAAAAAGTAGTACCGGTAATGTCTGTTTTTTGTGTTGGAAGCGTGCTAACAAAATCATAGTTTACAGACCAGTGCTGTTTTCCATCAATAAATTCAGTCAGTGGTAAATTGAGTACGTTATATCTCCATGATATACGATGTCCTTCCGGTGTTTTAATCAGATCAGGAATACCTTCTGACGTATAATGATAAAAAGTTTTTCCTCTCTCTGCTTGAGAGCTCCATATTAATTGTCCTGCGGCATTATAATGTGCAGATGAAAGTAAATAATGAGCTCCGGAAACACCAAAAAACTGTATCGCAGTAATATGACCAGCCAGATCATAGGTTTTATGGGTTCGGTTACCCGCCGGATTAACTGTATCAGTAATCTGTCCCAATGCATTGTAACATTGCCTGGTGACTCTTCCTGAAGAATCTTGTAAGACAGCTCTTCCAAAGCCATCATAAACTATAAATGAAACTTTATTAGTTTGCTTATCACTTTGCAGACAGAGGGTTTTTATATTAGGTAAATGCCTATTGGGTGAAGGTAGTACCCAATATTTAACCGGTTTATTCAATATATTGTAGCGAGAGACTGAAAGTGGTGAGTATTCACCCTGTGCATTACGTTGATAATTAATCACACACCGGTACGCATCATCATAGCGTATAAAATCTGTTTCACCATTTGAAAGACGTACACTGGTGACTCTTCCTGAATAATCATGCTCTGGTATAGCTGTTAATGTATAAGGTTTACCTGTTGAATCAAACTGATACACTTTATACGACGAAGTTTCACCATATTGATTGTAAGCAGCACTCTGTCTGAGCCACCAGTGATTGGGTGATGGTTTTCCATCAGCAGTTAATGCTTCATCAAAATTCATTAGTGTTCTGCCTGCACCATCAAAAATTATTTTGTTTTTTAATCCGGTGGGTGCAGTAATAATGACCTGATTTAAGGTATCTGAAACTGAATATTGGTAATGTCTGCTGGTAGCAAAAGGTGTACCAACAGCAAAATCTGTTTGTATGAGTCGACCCCATGTATCATAGTGATAAAGCTTAATATTCCTGCCGCCAGGTTCGACACTTTTTAATAACTGATTAGTGAACAAACTAATGGTTACAGCAGAGGAAAATTGCAATTTTTTATAACTTAACGTGGTTGTATTGTAGGAAGTTTTACGATAACCATCATCACTTTTAATATAATAATAATTATTAATTAATGAAGTTAATAAAGTGTCTCCATTAACTCTTCCTGTTAAAATTGTTTGCTTTAACAGACCATAACTTAAAGTATCATTTATGTTTTGATAATAATATCGAGTTATAGTTCTTTGTTGCTGCCCTGCCTGATAGGTTTGATGATCCAGCATTAGCGTATAACCATGACCGGTGTGATTAATTATCTTACGATAATAGTTGTGAGTTATTACAGCGGGCGGTGAATGCTTATCAAACAGGTTGTCTGCAGGATACCGGATGACTGATTCAATAAGCACACCAAAAGACCACTTTTTTAGTATGGGCGGACAGGCTGTATTACCTGTAACCGGACAATAATGTATTTTTGTTAAACGCCCATACTCGTCTGTAAAGCTAATCAATCTTCCCTTTTTATTATAAATACTTATGGTGGATGTAACCGATGGTAAAGAAGATATACTCCCCCAGGCGCTGGTTTCTGTTTTTAGTGGCAGACTATAAGTCGATGGTAAATTAGCAAAAGTAGTGTGTGCACAACCATCAGGCTCATCAGTTCGACAAAAAAAATTGTGTACTTCTGAAAAAATATTTCCTGTTTTATTACTAATTTTTTTTATATCAATCAACAGATGATATTTATTATAAGTTTTAATTTCTTTTATAATTCCATTGTCTTTTTGTGTCTGATAAGTGTAACTGGCAGGTGCTTCAAACAAAACATCTCTTAGTACATTGCCAATGGCTGACAGACCTGAATTATAACCAAGGTAATTATTTTCATTACCATTAATCTTAGAATATTTATAACGATTAATGGATACCGGTTGCCCCATACCCGGATCAGTTTTTTCTGTAGAAGTAACACACAAGGAGGCTAATTTTGTACCCGCATTTATCTTCATTGCATCAGTACAGTTGTATGCTATCTTCTTTTTTAATCCACTGGGATAAACGATCTGAGTGATAAGATTTCTTGCATAATAAATATAAATACCTGCATATTTGTTGCTGTACGATAAGGGTAATGTAACAGCATTCAATTGATTGTTTTTATGGTTAATGAGTACTGAAACAAACCCTCCTTCGGTACCCCTGCTAACAACGATAATCTTGTTTTTTTTATAATGTAATGTAATTGCATGTCCCTCATCATCAACAACAGACTGTAATAAGTGTGTACCTGGCTTGTAAGCAAAATAAACATTCCATCCATCCTGTTGTTCTAATCGCGTTTCATAACCATCATGATTTAGTGTTTCCTGTAAGCCATTTGCATAAGTAATTACAAAATGTGTATTTATGTCGCCACGGATATACATATCATGTAGTTTATGATACAAAGGCCACCAGTGACCATCTGCTTGTTTCCGTAAATAAAAATTTTGACCAAATGAAGTAATCAGTTGATGTGTTTGTGGATTAAAGTGAGTCAGGTTCCAGCTCCACCCTGCTCCGAGTCCGTCTTTATTAGTAAAACTATTGCTGCTATATAATACTTCAAGATCAATATTTGGACCGTGACCAAAATTACTTAACAGACTACCACTTTTAATATAAGCACCAAATACTCCGGTACGAGAATCTACCTGTGAACCCCATAATTTTTTAAAATTAAAAGCATTAGACCAAAGTTCAGATGTGCCGTCTTGTGTTAACTTTTTTCTTGTTATATTTTTGTCAGTTTTTAACTGTTCATAATTATTTATACGGCTATATTTACGATCATGATTATTCTTAGCTTCACAAATAGTAAATACAGACTGTTGAGCTGTTAACAATAAAAAAATAAATAATGATCTGACAAAAGAAAAAAATATATCATCTTTTAAGAAAAAAAACATCACTGCATACACTCTTTTTATTTAAATACAAAATATTGTTATTTAAAGATTTTATGGCGTTGATTTTGATTTTGATTTTGATTTTGATTTTGATTTTGATTTTGATTTTTTATTAAAGATAAGCGACAGAATAATATAAATTTACAAATACTCTTACAAAATTTTATAAACTGACAAACCACAAAAAACATAAATACTATACTCATGAAATGCATATTTTACACAATAACTTTTTTATTAAAGATAGCAGCCAAACAAAGAACGACAATGCTGCGGAAAACCTCTCAACGCTGCGCCGCATAGCCCTGAACATTTTACAGCTTGATAAAACCAGCAGCAGCATAAGGAGCAAAAGAAAGAAGGATTGCTGGAGTAATAGCTATCTACAAGGCTGCTTAAATCATTTATCATGACTGGTGCGTAAGCCCTGCTATCGAAGTCTGGCTGCTTTTGGTCTCTGGGCTTTGACAGGCTCAGCCCACGGTTTTATGCCAAAAAGACTGGTATATTCGGTAATAGGCAACCTGCCAGGATAAAAATAAGAACTTAAAAAGTGTAACTAAAAGACAGACCCTGAAGGGCGAGGCTTTACGGTGTGCCTGGTAAAAAACATAAAATATTACACGGTGCGTAATTTACAGATTTTTTACAGGCAACAAAATTATCTTCATATTATGATGCTCAACTCTTGCAAAATAAAAAAATAAGTGCACTTGATGGTAGCTAATATATACTATACTTTCAGTTAGCTTTTAACTGGTTAAAGTCATATTACCTCAAATGTTTTGTTCTCACCCAATTAAACGACAATTAATTTAGTTAAATGCAATCAGGGTCTTTTTATAAAATGTATTTTTTCATACAAAGTATTTGAGTCAAATCTGCTGAAACTTTTTAAGAGCAAACTTATTATAGCCATTTTTTATTTCACTATTTTTACCGTATTTTGCAATTTACACAGAATCTATCAAAAGCAGACTTATTATACTGTTACAGTCGATAATCTGATTGTTTTACTTTTGAGAGAATACCCAAAATGCTAAAACCATTTGAAAATTTTTTATATGAGAAGACCAATTTTTTAAACTGGTTCTTTCTTTTTTTTTTCTGTTGTGCCAGCTATTCCTGATTATATCGCCCCGATTGTTAGCTTATAAGCCAGCCAGTATATCATTAGATTTTCATTTACACCACACGTTATCTCATCATACAGATAGTAAGGTTTTTAAAAAGCAACAAAATAAAACGAACCATTCCGGGTTGAAGACTGATGGAAATAGCGCTGTTTCTCTTTGGTCTAATGCATTTAATTTTCAGAAAAGCTGGGGAACGCAGGTAGATCCGCGTACGGGAACATTGACTACCTATACCAAAGTAGGCAGCATGATAAGCAATTTTGGACATGGACCAAATATTGATTTGGAGGTCAATTATAACAGTAACAGTCTGGCTGATCCTGATCATCTGGGGCAGGGGTGGAGTTGGAATTTGACCCACTTTAATCTTATCAATAACCAGCTGTCTACTTCACAGGGAAAGCGTTTTAATTTACAGTGCAACAAAAGTGGTCAATGGCTGCCCCGCTACCATAAACTTAAAGATATTCAGATTGATGGTAGCAAGTCAACCCATTTCGTTATTACTTATGCCAATGGTTTGCGAGAAACTTTGAATCATGCGGGTTATGAAGTTCGGTTAGAGCAACAGGATGGCAGGTGGGTAAAATTCTCTTATGTAACAGGAACACACCTGTTGAGTAGCATTCGTGATTACCAAAACCACAAAATTAGCTTAACCAGAAAAAAAGGGTTTATTACTATCACCAGCAATGATGCTGAAGGAAAGCGTTTTAATGTGTACCTTTGCCGCAAAGATAACAAATTAATCGATATTGCTTTACCTGAAGAAAATGGACAAATATTGCCTGTTATTCATATGAACTACCTTAGCAATCTGCTTTTGCGTATAACTTATCCAACAGGCTTACAAAAAAATATCAATTATAACTGCACCAATGCAGTTAAAATTCCATTAAAAGGTTATAACAAAGGTCTGTGTGTGGTCGCACAAACTTCAGTAAATCCACAAGCGGGTCAACCAGAGATGATAACCCGGTATACTTACAATGAAAGTAATGCAAATGAGCATAATTATCTCGGGTTTAATTCAGGACTGGACACTGAACCGGAATCAAATGCTGATGCACTGTTTGAAACACCAGCCAGTTATACTTACAAAACAACAGAAGATAACGGAATAACCAGACAGGTCCGTACTTATAATAAATATCATTTGTTAATTGATGCAAAAATAATCAGTGATAGCACAGATCATCTGCTTACACAGGCACATAACTTCTTTTGTAATACCCGTCAGAGTAATGGCTGTACTCACAGCAAATTCGAAGATTTACCCGTCACCTATAGTCTTCCGCTAAAAACAGTTACCAGGAACTGGGGTGAAAATACAGGACCTCCGGCAACCGAAATAACTGAGCAGCAGTATGATACTCGTGGACGACTGGTAAGCAAAACAGACACTTATGGACGCACAGAAAAAATTAGTTATTGTCCATCAAAAGGAGACACCAGTTGTCCGGCTGAACCATCCGGATGGTCGTTAAGTAGCCTGGTAGAATCGGTGACTCGCTATCCTGCGTACAGAATACCAGGTGCATCAGACCTGCCGGTGATAATACAGCATAATTACTATACAAAAGAACCCAACAGGAGTGGAAATGGGTATATTTTAACGCTCATACGAAAAGAAATTAAATCGGGTAATCAACAGGTTGTGACAACGCAACAATATTACAATAACCACCAGGATGATTTTAGGTATGGACTGGTTAAAACAGTTACTATAAAGGGTACGGTATCACCTGCTGCAACATTTAACTCAGTAACAAAAAATTTTTATTATATTTTAAATGCTGATCATACGACTAAAACCATGTATACAGCTGTAAAGCTTGAGCAGAATCAGTTTAAGCGATCATCAACAGTTACAACCAGCCTGTATACTAATCAGACCATTGAGCGTACTGATGCAGAAAACAAAAATATTACCCGCTATCATTATGACCATTGGGGGCTAATAATACAGGTTGATTATGGTGCAGATACTGTATTTTCATTTAGCAAGCGTTATGCATACACTATCTCTCCCGGATATCTCCGGTTGATTATCACCAATGGTCATGGTTTAAGCAAAAAAATCATTTTCGACGGAGCCGGACGACCACTAAAAATTTTTACTGGTTATATAACAAGTGCAGGAAAAGCCATACCTGGTATGTGGCTTGCGGTTAAAAGCATAAACTATGATTTACATGGTCGTATATATGCAGAACATACTTATTATGTAGATAACACAGAACAACTCCATCAACTTATAACTACCTTTGAGTATGATGCGCTGGGAAGAATCTACAAAGTTCATCTGCCTGATCAGGAGATACAGGTAAAAATGTATGATGACCCCGATCGCTGTACCGTTAGTTTTAAGTATGACAACCAAAAGCACTTCTCTCCCGTATCCATTATACACGGCAATATATTGGATAAACCGATAGAAAAAATGGTATTACCGGTAAGTTTTAGTCATGATTATTTTTCTGTACGTTCACTTTGTAAAGTCAGCAATAATGAGCCTGCTACCAAAGTATCTTATATCACTTATGATGGTTTTGGCAGAAAAATTTCATTTATTGATCCGGCAGGAAGAAAAGTAACCATCACATACGATGTTGCAGGACGGGTGATAAAAACCACAGACCCTTTAGGCAATCAATTCAATAATGTTTATGATCTGTCAGGGAAAGTTATTGAAAAATGGGTGATTCCTGTAAATGATCATATACAATATTTACTTGCCTCTGCACAATACGATGCCGCAGGTGAGCTGCTTTGGAAGGCAGGAGAAGATGGAAAAAAAACCCAATACACCTACACAGAAAATGGTCAGGTGGCAACAACTGTAATGCCTTCTGGTCATGTAGTATCATGGCAGTACAATGCGATTGGGTTGCCTGTTGGTAAAAGTGTTGATGGTCAGGAATCTGTACATATTGATTATGATGCCGCAACCGCTTTACCCGTGAACAAAAGAGATATAACCGGAATAACCATCTGGGCTTATAGCGATGATGGAAAGGTGCAGCAACTATTCCATGAAGGAGAAAATGGTTATCCGGATTATAATTTTAACTGGTGTTATGATCATAACAGAAGAGTTATCAGTGCAACAAATTTAGCTGGCGACAAAATATTAACACATTATGATTTATTTGGTCGTATAAGTTCAGTTGACTATCAGGAAAACAATGGAGATGTTATATTATTGAAGGCCTCTGTATACGACAGCTTTTCAAGAATAGTAAAAGTTAAGTATGGCAGCGACATGCAGCGCACTATTAATTTTGACCAGTATGGTCAAACAAAAAGTGTAATGGACATACTTGTAGATAAACCATTATCAGCATGGACATACAGTTATGATAAAACAGGCAATATTGTCACTTTAATACACAGTTCCGGAGATGATCAGCAAGCCGTTTTACACTATCAATATGACCCTCTTAATAATCTGATTGCTATGAGCTGTTCAGGATCTTCAGGTTTACCTTTATGCCCAAGAGATACTTCTTTTAAGGAGTCTGGTTTGAGGCAGGCGCCTATAATCCTTAAACAATATTACTCTTTCAATACATTAAACCGTATGCAGCAGGCAAAGGAGTTACTACTAAACACTTATCAGGAAAAAACACTAAGCAAAACGGTTAATTATAATTATAACGCTCAACAAACTCCGCTACGCCCTACACAAATAACAACACAGTGGAATACTAAAACAACCGAGATGACAAAAATTGCCTATGATATAGCCGGTAATATGATAATTGATGGTGAAAGCAACAAAATTAATTATAATATTTTTAATCAGATCACTGAAGTCTTATCTCCCACTGGAAAACAAACCCGTTACTTATATGACAGTGATGGCAGGGAAATCAAAGAAACAACTGCCACGGGAGGCATACGTAACCTGTTTTATACCGACACTTACCTGGCGGGTGAAAAAATCAGCCAGCCACAACAAAAATCGCACATTATTAGTTATTTGGGTGTTGCAAAAGCCATTGACGGTCTGCTTTGCACCTATTACGAACAAAATTATAAAGGCGATGTAACCGGAATACTGACTAAAACACAGCAGGGTTACTACATGTTGAGCCAGCAAAATATTTATAGCCCTTACGGTATGGTATGGCATAGTGCTAAACCAGATGTTGTATTGCCATGGTGCCAGCAAACTTTTAAAGGATTTGATGGTGAGCAAACCGATCCTGTTACCCACTGGCAATTCTTGGGTGCAGGTCGCCGAACCTATAATCCGAGTCAGCGCTATTTTGTGAGTGAAGATCCGGCGGGAGATGGTTATGCTTTTGGTGGTAATAATCCGGTAATGAACGGTGATCCAACCGGCAATACTCCAAAGTGGCTTGGGTCCTTAAAGAATGTTTTGGGCTATGCAGGTACACTGGGCATGGCTGCTTTTCATAAGAGGTGGACCAATATTATCGGAACAACACTGGTGGCAGCACTCTGTGTAACCGGCATAGGAATATCATTATATCTGAACGCTGAGATAACTCCACTGATCACAACAGGTGCCGGTTTGAACGTGGGTGCAGGTGGTCTTGCGATCGCCTCTGCTGCTGTTCCAACAAACAGAGGTGTAAATATTGCCAGTGCTGTTGTTGGCACAATGGCTGCAGTTGCAAGTTTTGTAATGCTCGGTAATGCTGCTGTTTGTGGAGTCAGTGCTCTTGTGGCAAAAGCAGAGCTTAGTGTTAGTGAAGCAGCAGAAATGCCTGGCGTTGAAGCAGATATTGCTACACAACTGGCAGATGCTCCTCCTCCGGATTACACGGAACACTATGACGCTCCCCCCCCATATAATGATTATGACAGAGCACCTGAGATTGAGAACACCTTGCGTGATGAGCTCAACTCTTTTATAAGGTACGATATTCATACTGGTGAATATATGCTGCGCATAACAACTGACAAAAATATCCGGGCAGCATGGAGGAAGTTACTTGCTACTTTTTCCTGGGAGATAGGATCCGAACATATAGTTAAGACGTTCTTGTTGGTTAGCCGCCAAAGACTAACAGGAATGACGCTGTCACTCTATGATATGACAGAATATTTAAACAGTTTGTCCTGTCTGCGTGCTTTTGCAGATGACGATGAAAGCTTTATGTTTTCAGTTGGATTTTTCAGAGACATTGTACCTGTGAACAATATAAATAAAAGTGCGCTTTCCAGGTATGGCTACGCTTTTTGGAATACTGGTCATCATTTTGGTTATATGAAACAAAGCAGTTCTGCAGAAGATCTGTGGCGTATCTGGTTATTTGACGGTGACCATATACAGTATAAAGGTGCAAGTTTAGATGAAATATTCAACGATTTGTTGCACCCCGATCTTTTTGTTTTTGCACAGCCAGATGATTAAAAAATTACATTTTCATACAATGAGTCGCCAAAAAAATTTAGCTTGCAGCACAAGGTATAAATCTTGACAGCTGGTTGTATAAAAGTCAGAAGCAAAGCACTACCCCCATGATTCTATCTTCCAGACAGTGATTGGTAAATGGAAATACCTAATAGTCTTTTGGAGTTCAAGCAAAAAAGCACGATCTTTTTCAGACCTGAGAATGAGGACAATTCCTGCCTTTCTTTTTGTTTTTTTCGCATATGAAAGTGACTGCCCTATGGCTTCATGCCATTTATGGGCAAAATCCATTTCTATGGCATACTTTGGTGTTAAACAGTCCGCACGGCTACTGTTATTCAGCTTATATTCCAGCTGACCATTTTTACCTTCACACCAAATTTTTTGATACCACGCCTCGCTTCCTGTTTTAGGTGCCGCCTGTACTTCAGACAAACAGCAAGCCAAAAATAACCCTTGTAGTGTGCAAAGTACATAGGAGTAAAGTCTATATATTGTATCAGGTTTCATTTTTCTTCCAGTCATATTATCCAGCGTTGATGTACAACAAATCTTTGATAATATAACTATCGGTGACTATCACAGTTTATTGTAATGATTCACTGATGTTACGCAATACACTACCCAAGACTTCTCAGTTGATCAAAGGCGTGTATTGCGTAACATCAGTTATTTCAGATAATTTCATT
>JAPORK010000532.1 GCA_026710285.1 Endozoicomonadaceae bacterium
TAGGAATGAGTGTTATTTTAGCCATCATGGAGTCAGTATATGTGCTAACCGACAAAAAAATCTATAAGGATATGACGCAATTCTGGGGTAAGTTGTTTGGTATTAATTTTGCTCTTGGTGTGGCAACAGGTTTAACCATGGAGTTTCAGTTTGGAACAAACTGGTCTTATTTCTCGCATTATGTAGGTGATATATTTGGAGCACCTCTTGCCATTGAAACGCTGGTTGCATTCTTCCTTGAATCAACTTTTTTTGGTATGTTCTTTTTTGGTTGGGAACGGTTAAGTAAAGTACAACATTTAGCCTGTACATGCCTTATTGCAGTAGGTACCAGCTTTTCGGCATTATGGATTTTAGTTGCAAATGGCTGGATGCAAAATCCCGTAGGGGCACATTTCGATCTGAACACTATGCGCATGCAGCTTAGTAGTTTTTTTGACGTATTTCTCAATCCCCTCGCTCAGGTTAAATTTATTCATACCATTGCATCAGGTTATGTGGTAGGTGCTATTTTTGTCATGGGTATCAGCGCTTACTATATGCTTAAAAAACGTGACCTGCCTTTTGCACGTCGTTCTTTTGCTATTGCAGCAGGTTTTGGTCTGGCATCTATCCTGTCTGTTATTGTCCTCGGCGATGAATCTGGCTATACATTAGGTTATGAACAAAAAGTCAAACTGGCTGCACTTGAAGGAAACTGGGAAACAGAAAAACCACCAGCTGGTCTTAAGCTTTTTGCATTGCCCAGTAATTCTGAGGAATCAAATAAGGCTGTGCTGGAGATTCCCTATATTGGAGGTATTATTATCACCCGTTCTTTGAATACACCTATTATAGGTCTTAAAGAATTAAAAGAACAAAATAAACAGCGTATAAAAAGTGGTGCCGTCGCATGGTCATTACTACAAAAAATAAAACAGGGAGAAGATACACCTGAAAACAGAGCTGCCTTTTTAAAAGTAAGCAAAGATGTAGGTTATGGTATGTTGTTGCTGCGTTATACTCATGATCCGCTTAATGCAACACCTGCACAAATAGAACAGGCAACTGATTATAGTATTCCACAGTCATGGCCACTATTTTTCGCATTTCGCATAATGGTTGGTATTGCGCTTATACTGCTCATTATTATTGCTATGAGCTTTTACAAAGTTGCGCGTCGTATTGAACATCAAAGTAAATGGCTGTTATGGGCAACTGTCTTTTGTATGCCTTTACCATGGATTGCTGCAGAAATGGGTTGGTTGGTTTCTGAATATGGGCGTCAACCATGGGCGGTAGCAGGAATATTACCCACTTTTGTCTCTTCTTCTCACTTAACACTAACAGACCTCATACTCAGTATTGCAGGTTTTACTCTGTTATATACGGCTTGTATTATCGTGGAAATGTATCTGATGATTAAATATGCACGCCTTGGACCAAGTAGTCTGCAAACAGGTCGTTATCACTTTGAAAGAGTGGCACCAAAAGCAACGACTACACCTGATGTATCAGTGTAAATATCAATGTTACAAAGAGAAAGTGAATCATGTTTGAATATGCTACATTAAAATTAATTTGGTGGTTTATCATCGGTTGTCTCATGATTGGTTTTGCAATTATGGACGGATACGATCTGGGGGTTGCAGGACTTTTGAGTATTATTAAAAAAGACAATCATCGACGTGTAATGATCAATACCATCGCTCCACATTGGGATGGCAATCAGGTATGGTTTATTGCCATGGGTGGTTGTATTTTTGCTGGCTGGCCTCAGGTTTATGCCACTTCTTTTTCCGGATTTTATTTTGCACTACTGATTATTTTATTTTCTCTGATTCTTCGTCCGCTATGCCTTGAGTATCGTATGAAAGTAGCTGAGCATCAGAAAAAATACTGCGACCTGGGGCTTATTATTGGAGGAACTTTGGTACCTATTTTGTGCGGTGCTGCCATTGGTAATCTATTTATTGGGTTTGGATTTAGTCTTGATCATACGCTTCGTTCCAATTTTACCGGTACATTTTTTGATTTATTAAATCCATTTGCTATTTTTTGTGGTGTTTTAAGCTTGTGCATGATATGGATGCATGGGGCTACCTGGTTAAGTCTGAGGGTAGATAATGAGACTATCCATAACAGAGTCGTTGTGTTTTCGCGTATTTTTGCAATCGTTGTCATTGTGTTATTTGCGCTTGGTGGTGTATGGTTGAAGTGGATTCCCGGCTATGTGCTCACAAAGATCAATGAGAATGGCATAGCTGATCCTCTGAATAAAAGTGTTATTGTACAAACAGGTGCATGGCTGAATAACTATAGTATTTATCCGGCAATGATTATTGCCCCAATAGCTGGATTTTTGGGTTCCATTACGGTGCTGTTAACCGTGAAACATCTAGCCTGGCTCGCTTTTCTGGCAAGTTCTGCTGCCGTGGCCGGTATTATAGCAACAGCGGGTATTTCATTGTTTCCCTTTTTGCTTCCATCAAACACTCATCCGATTTCAAGTCTGACGATCTGGGATTCCACTTCATCTCAAGCGACTTTAACGCTGACTGTTGGTATTGTATCGGTCATGATATGTGTTGTAACTTTGTATACTCTGTGGTGTCACAGAAAAATGTGGCGACGCCTGAGCACTAAGATAATTGATAATGAAAGTCATAAATTATACTAAATGAGGAGTTATATTATGTGGTACTTTACTTGGATATTAGGCGTAAGTTTTGCAATAGGAATGGGTGTTATTAATGCCTTATGGTATGAATTTCAGGCAGGTGGTTATCATGATTCACCGGAAGACAGAGATGACTATCATCTTTCGTAGCAACGCTCATATATAAAAATAAATATTTTTACCGGGAATCTGTTTATAATTTTTTACAGGAACCCCAGTTCGGAGTTTTTGGTTTAACAAAAATCATTAATTAACCAATAGATAACACTGAAAAACTGCATCATTCCGGCAGGGATTGCCGGAATCCCGTAACAGGGAAGTTATATTTTCAGTGATGATTATTCTTTAATAGATTCCCGCCTTCGCAGGAATGAAGGCATATTTTTGAAAATAATGACATAAAACATAGTATATTGTGCCAAAAAATCTCCGAACTGGGGTTGCAGGAAGTAAAAATGATAAGAAAGAACACTGTTTTTTCAGGATGCATAGCATATAATGGTGTGGCGTAACAAAAAATAGCTGTTTTATATAAACGTTTGCAACCTGTAAAAAGCGTATCAACAGATTTCAAAAGACTACGAGTAAAGTAATTTACAGCATGAATCAATATTCACTTAATAAACTGTTACAGCAGCTCAATATAAACGATCCTGATTGTGCAGTAAATTATACCGGT
The DNA here is from genome assembly GCA_026710285.1 of Endozoicomonadaceae bacterium. Lineage (GTDB taxonomy): Bacteria > Pseudomonadota > Gammaproteobacteria > Pseudomonadales > Endozoicomonadaceae > JAPORK01. Next base: position 3,339 of record JAPORK010000532.1, read on the forward strand.
ATAACAACAGACAGCCGTAAAGTAAAACCCGGAGATCTTTTTATTGCAACCCCTGGCGTTACCTCTGATGGACGTCAATTTATTTCACAAGCAATCAAACAAGGAGCAGTAGCAGTACTGGCAGAACAGGATGAAACATTTTCTGAGAATAAAAAGTATAATAATGTTACAGTTTATGCGATTAAAAACCTTCATTTAAGCACAGGTTCGTTATTGAATCAATGGTTTGATTATGCATCTGAACAATTAACTGTTGTCGGTATTACCGGTACAAACGGAAAGACATCCTGTTGCTTCTTCCTTGCACAAATTTTACAATATACAGGAATAAAAACCGGGGTTGTTGGGACAGTAGGAACCGGTATTTATCCTCAGCTGTTACCTTCTCAAAATACCACTCCCGGTATTTTTGATCTGCATGAAATATTGTTCAGATGGAATAAACAACAGATTCCATGGACTGTCATGGAAGTATCCTCACATGCATTGACACAAAGGCGCGTCGATGGTGTTGCATTCGATATAGCCCTTTTCACTAATATAAGTCGTGACCATTTAGATTTTCATGGTAGTATGAACAACTATGTACAGGCAAAAGCGCAATTATTTTGCCAGCCTGATCTGAAATATGCCATTATTAACCAGGATGATAAATATTCTGATGTTATGATTAGCAATATTTCAAAAAAAACTGCCTGTATTACCTATTCACTTAATAATAAAAATGCTGACATTTATCTGCAAAGAAAACAGTGTACTCATAACTATACAGAAGTCTTAATAAAAACACCCTGGGGATGTGGTGAATTTAAAACCCAACTATTTGGACGGTTTAATTTATACAACTTAGCTGGTGTGATTGGTGTACTCGGATGTGCTGACTTTGCATTACATACAATACTTTCAGCTATAGAGAAAATAAACTACGTTCCCGGAAGAATGACAGTCTATGGTGGAAATAATCAACCACTCGTATTGGTTGATTATGCACATACACCGGATGCATTAAGCAATGCTCTGCTGGCGATCAAAGAACACCACAATGGAAAAATTATTTGTATCTTTGGGTGTGGTGGTGATCGTGACCGGGGAAAACGTCCTCTCATGATGAAAGCTGCTCTTGAATATGCAGATCAAGTTGTACTCACCAGCGATAATCCCCGTTTTGAAGATCCTTTAAGTATTATTGATGATGCTCTGGCTGCTGTACCACCGCACAAAAAAGGTCAGATAGCTATTATCCCTGATCGCAAACAAGCCATCAACCAGACAATACGTAATACCCAAAAAAATGTTGCTATTCTCGTCGCAGGGAAAGGGCATGAAAATTATCAGGAAATTGCAGGAATAAAGTATCATCTGGATGATGGAGAAATAGTAGAGAATGCACTTATGTGCAATAATTGAGATTTTACAAATACGAATGTCCTTGTATCTCCGTTGTCACTATTATTTTACATTGTCGTCCCTACACATCTTTCTATCATTAATGTTTGCGTGCGAGACCCCTTCCTTTAGGGCTGTCTTTTAGTCACATTTTTTAATCTCAGATTTTTATTCACAGATTTATTTTCTGCTGAATATACTAATCTTTACCGAATGCACCGTGGGCTGAGCCTGTCGAAGTCCGGTGTTTTTGGTCTCTAGGCTTCCACAGGCTCAGCCCACGGTTTTATGCCAAGAAGGGTATATTTTCACTTTGGACAGGCTAAGATATGAATTATTGCAACATGACCGCCAGCTCTGGAAAAACAAAGATTTGTCGTTGCATAGCCATTAACTGTTTCATAAGGTTCAGATGTACATGATATGATTTTTCCTTTAGTCCGCTTACAATGAGTGCCTCCAAACCACCAGTTGTTTATCCCTGATGCATTTCCTTGTGCAAGAACCACACCATCAAAAACCAAAGTAACACCTTTCACTCCCTGACCTGACTTTACATTGGATATTGTGAGTCTGCCTTCAACAGCAAAATTAAGCTTTTTAGGTTTTTTATCAAAGGTATTATCTTCTTTTGGAATCCAGCTATTAAAACAATTTGCCACATATTTTGATGACTTTCTGCCGGCTTTTACGATAATCTCATTATTCTTTGTAGTTACACCATCATAAGGCTGTTTTTGTGTAACACAGTTCCGGGTTGCTTGAAAGTTTACTTTGAGATTATTCAAATATTTGTCCATTGACGATCCGGCTGCTATCAGAGGTACTCCTACGATACCACCAACCGGACCTATTACGCCCGTTGTAACTTCACCTGCTGTTTCCATATCCTTTCCTTTTTTGGAGTTTTTAGCTGATTTTTGTATCTGAAATCGTACACGATTATTATGTTGCTTTACTGAAAAAACATAATTTTGCTGTGTTATCAAAAATAGTGTAATAGTCGAAACAATTAAACGACAAAATGAAGCCATTTTTTTGTTTTTCATTTTGAAAACCTTTTTTAGATTTTAAATATTACATGTTGACTGATATTTAATTTAAATACACAGCTCTTTTTGAAATTGATTATGATAATTTTTTTGTATATGAGTAATTGAAGTGGCATGCAATAAAGTAAATTATTTTATCTATAAAGAATTTTATTACAGGGTATCCTGAATATCTAAGAATATAAAATATTCTAATTTATCATTTACTATAGACTGTATTTCAAAGAAAAAGTTCTTCAACTTTAGTATTTATGACAGAGTGAATAGTTAATTACTTAAATAAAAAGTCATAAAGTATATAAATTGCCACTATTTTCTAAGTAACGTGGAAGTCTAAAACCTGGTCAACCCAGTTAAGGTATAATATATGAAAAACTGAAAAGATAAAGATTTTTAGCTAAAAACTCTGAATCGAGAATTTATAATAAGATAATATAAACATAAATCAATAAATTATTTTTTTGTTTATAGAGTATTTCGTATAATGTCCTTAATATATCTTTTTATTTTTAATGCATACAATCTACTTAAAAAAAGCTAATTCACTTTTAAACAGTTAACATAAAAACTTTTTAATTAATATATAGCATCAGCTATCTGAAAAAGTTACAAAATTTGTTTTTGTATCGTATATTTTTTATCTGTTAATATTTTTAATTTAAACAACATAGCAGCTTTTTATTTGTTAAGTACTATAAATTATATTGTCCTATTTTTAAAAACTATCAAATCTTATCTGTAGTCGGGTAATTACAGTACAATAATCATTTAAAACTGTGGATAATTGAGGTAAAAAAATTACGAACCAATGAGGAAAATTGTATGAATAATATTAATCTGAACAAGACAGATTCTTTTAAAAAAACACATACAAAATCCAATAAAAAACTGACTGATGTTTTTAAAAAATACCTTAACAGGGTAAATAGTAATATTGATCGTGATGTTAAGAATTTTTCTGCCAGAATTAAATCTTTTTTTAATAGTATTCTAAAGAGCAACACTTCAAAATATACAACTTATACCCAACAAACTCCCGTTTACACCCAATACACTCAATATATGTATTCACATCCTACCCCCACTATCAGCTATGAGAAAATGCGTTATAATCAGTTGAAATCAAGTGATGTTTTAATTAGCGACCTAAAAGCACATCCGGAAGATTTTAATCTGGTAAAATCAGACATAAAAAAAACTTTAGAGATGAGAGGGTTTGAGTCTCGGGCAGCGGAAAATATCACTCATGGTTTATTAAATGATCCAAAGCTTCAACGCTTGGGAAAAGTAGATTTTTCAGCAAAAACATTAAGTAATGCAGCAGCAACTTATCAGTCTACTTTTCCAGGGGATTTATCATTTCAAAGAGCTTATGGTATGCTAAGACATTTAAACCCTACGCTTGATGAGCTTAGCAGAGACCCTAAGGAAATGAATTTAGTGCATAATACGCTATTTATATCTGCACTGAAAGAAGGTCTGCCAGCCAGTGAATCCCGTGATTTAGTGAACAATTTACTGGCATCATCTATGAAGAATGAAAGGTTAGCAACACTGGAAGCTAATGTAGTAAATAAAACTAGACGTATACTCTGCTTAAAAGTACTGGGATTATCTGCTGACAGCTCTGATCAGGAGGTAAGAAAAGCATACAAAAAACTTGTACTGAAATACCACCCTGACAAAATAGTCAATCTAAACGAAACAGAATTAAAACAAAGGCTAAACTTACCTGAAAGTAATTCTTCATCAATCAGCCAGTTAAAGGATAAAATAACTGCTCAGTTTCGTACTGTAGACATAGCATATAAAGTATTAACGGATGTAAAATAAAAAACCGGTAATGTCTGTTTTATTATGCCGGCTAATCATAGAACTTAAGGTATACGGTCGTTTGTATTCATCTGATCCATTACCACATATCTGAACTGCTATTATCCGGAATAATGATAAAGACCTACACTGGTTCCAAGAATCATATTTGATCCATACACGCCGAGAGAATAATATTCAATATTACCAGACTGTGGTTTATTTTTATTAATAGCCATATTGTTATCATATGACCAGTGTACTCCATCATCAGAAGAACTATACATACCATCTCCATATACAGCAATATGCAATATCCCTTTCAACATAGACAAACATTCTACAACTTTATTTTTAAAACCAATGAGATGCCAGTTTAAACCATGCAATGATTTATAAACACCATAATTGGTTGCTGCATAGAATGTATTTTCCTTTGTGATATAAAGCTGATATACAGTGGCATTGGTTACTTCGCTAATTTCAGGTGCATTAATCGTTATATGCTGCCATGTATTACCATAGTCTTCCGTAACAAAGATCATTCCATTATGAAATGGATATAAACTATTAACATATATTTTGTTGTTTAAAAACTGCAGATGACTATATCCGGAATAGCTAACCGGAGAGATATCCTGCCATGATATATTAACCACTTCATTAAGATTATTAATATCGATCATTGCTCTTTTTAACACCGCAGATGATTGCAGGAACACCACAAGTTTATGGGATTGAGAGTTAACAAAACCAGCTATATTTGATTCATTATCATTAAAAAACAGAAAATCTTCTTTTGTTGATTTCCAAGTTTTTCCCTGATCAAAACTGGCAAAAAGTCCATAACTACCAACTCCAGCCAGCATTAAGTTACTGTAAACATAGATAGCTTGTATTCTAATAACATCTTGCGTCGGAATCTGCATCGCAATGCTGCCTGCATCTATTTCCTTCCAGGAGTCAACTGCCGTATTATTGGCATGATAATAGATAAATCTGGTATTGTTAACGACATAATCATCGCCGTTATTTGCATGAAAAATATTATTAACATGCACACCATCAAGCCCTGAACTTTCCCACACAACGGATTGTGCATGGTGTTTATGTCGTTTAGCTGATGCCTGAATAAAAGCAAGTGCCATCATAATAAGCAAGATAACTCTGAATGTTTTCATCATTTTAACATGCTAAGCCTTTTATCTTTTAAAAAAATCTGCTCACTGGTTTTTTATGTAAATAAAACACACTCTGATCTACGGTTACATCAGGGAACAGGACAATATTGAAGAGGACCTTCAATGACTTAAATAAATATCGGTAATGCAATTTCTTTCGATATATTCATCTGTGATTTTTACTGCAAAGTAAGAAAAAATATAAGTATATGAGCCATTGGAAAATTGACAGGTTTCTGTACTTTTAAACTACAGATTTAAAGCAGCAGTTAAAACAGACTACGAATAATATAGCACAAATTTTAAAGCTGCAAATTAACTTCTTTCAATCACAGAGAGGTTGGTGTTGTGAGCTTTTCTGAATAAGAAAAACCATGGAAACATTTGCCTGAATTTTTAATACTACACAACAGATCAACTCACATGACTGTAACTGATGATCGGTTGTTTAATCGTGTTTCAATATAGTTTTTAAGTTTTTCAAACTCTGCTTCTGGACTGGCAAACCAGTCAGTGGACCAAATGCGGTAAATATGCCAGCCCAAACTTTCCAGATGTTGCTGTCGGATTGCATCACGTTCCCGTGCTGATTTAGCACTGTGATAAGTGGCACCATCACACTCAATACCCATGAGGAATCCATCACGATATTTAGGGTGTTTAACACCTAAATCGATCCGATACCCTGCAACACCCACCTGTGGAATCACTTCACAGCCAATATGTTCCAGCTTTTCCTTCACCCATACTTCAAAGTCACTGTCTGGTTCTAAACAACTCTCTTTACCTGAATCTATCATTCCCGTTTTTGCATAGGTTAAAAAGCCTTTTAACGCTTTAACACCTTGTGATGAAGAGGGGGAGATTTTAATATCTTCTGGCTTTAACGAGGTAAATACCAGCATATTTTTTTTCGCTCTGGTAAACAATACATTTAAACGTCTGTGCCCTGTTTTACTGTTAATAGGTCCGAAACGTTGCATTACAATACCATTTTTATCAGGACCGTATACGGTAGAAATAAAGATAGCATCACGCTCATCTCCCTGAACATTTTCCAGGTTTTTTACAAAGAATGATTCCAGGGTGTTTTGCCATTTTGCTCTGTAGTTAGCTGCATGTTCATTATCGATAAAAGCACGATCCATTTCAATTTCAATTAAATCTCTCTGTGTTGTATTCATGGTAGCAATTCCCAGGCTGCGCTCAGGGTACTTTTGCATAAATTCCAGTGCTCCTTTTACAATAGCCTGTACTTCATCCATATTGGATTTAGCGGTATAAGTACCACCAACATACTCCAGTCTGACGCCCAGATTATCAGGGTTCTCAACAGGTGATGGAAATAACATAAGTCGATTTTCGTAAAAGTGGTAGTTTGAAAAATTAATCAGACTTTCATGTCTTGAGCGGTAATGACGATTTAATATGCGTGCCGGTCTGAACGATGATGCAGCCATATCCATTATGTCAGTGGTGGTAAAATCTTCTTCTTCATCGTCATCTTCAGTATCGGACTGAAAAAATGCAGTGGGTGGTAGCTGTTCCGGATCTCCAACAACCACTATTTGTTCAGAACGTATTACAGCACCCAATGCATCTTCAGGACGCATTTGTGAAGCTTCATCAATAATCAGCAGATCAAAGGTAAATTTTTCATGGGTTAGGTATTGTGCTACGGACAGCGGTGACATAAGAAAGCAGGGTTTAATTTTTTTAATTGATTTTTCTGCCCGTTTCATCAAGTTTCTGATAGGAATATGTTTACGTTGTTTAATCATTTCATTATCGAGCAATGATTTTTCTGTCCACTCACTTTTGCGACCACTGCTAATACCATCAACGGGTTGCTCCAGGCTAAGCATACGACAAAGCTCTTTTTGACTTAATTCGATAAGCTCTTTGTCCAGTGATTTGATTTTATTCCGAACCTGACTTAAATCCGTTCCTGTATCATTTATAATTTGAGAATAACGTTTGTAGATTGCACCGACAATAGTATTACAGATCATATACTGTAAGGCAGACGGCAGTGTTTTATAGTCAAAGCCATGTTTATCGTAAAGACTCAGTACCATGCCGGTTATGTCCTGAGCTGCTTTGTTACGGCAAGTCTTTAATTTAATCAAACAATTTAAACTATCTGGTTTATCTAAAGCATTGGTAAATAAATTGATTAAATCACTATACGTTATTTTATCAGGATCATTTGTGTTATGCAGCACTGATACATCAATTGATGATAACCTCTGTACTTTTATTGCTTGCTCTTTTATCGCATTACAGCGTGTTTTGATTGTTTTTCTGCCTTTAATAAAGTCTTGCCATCTGACAGAAAAATCCTGATTAAAGATTAAATTAAAACTGTTGTTTAATTCAGTTGTATCGAGGTAATCTTTAATAAAGCAGGCTGTGCTGTCAGTAAGCTGCGTGTTGGTATCGACACCGGCGTAAGCATCACCATATAGTTCTTGGATACTTGTATTTTCTTCAGCTACTCTTTTAGCTTCTCTGGCTTCTTTAATCAAGAACAGATCTGCGGTTATGTCTGCAAAAGTAACTTGTTGTGAAGTAGCGATATGCTGAAGTGTATCGTGTGCCATGGTGAGTTTTTTAATATTGTCTGCCAGCGTGTTAAGATACTGTTCAACTGGGATATCAAAGGATATGTTTTCTTTGATATCGGTAAGCCGGTTTTTTAATGCAGTAAATGGAGTGCTTTCACTCAAACCCTGCACATGAATCAGCTCATCAGACCCGGCAGTCAAAAACCATTCCTGAATACTACGGGTAAACTCATCTCCAACCGGATAACAGCGGCGGATGTTACCTGCCCACGCATTGACTTTATACATTTTTTCAATGTCAATACTGGCATCGTTGGAACAGCTGTTTCTCAGTGTTTGCAGTATTGTGTCATGTTCGATTATTTGTTGCTCTTCCTTCACATCTGCAATTTCAAACAATTTCTGCGCTGCTACTCGATAATCAAACCTTGTCGTATGTTTACAAATCTGCATAAAATACTTTTTTGCATGACGATAAGAAGCTGTCAGAAAAGAAAAAAATCCGGAGTTTTTCAGGATCATAGCACAGGCACGAATTTCAGCAGGATCACCTACTGCAGAAAGATCAAAATCTATCTTAAGTTCGCGAATATGTTGTTGCAATTTGGCAGCAGCTTTAAGTCTTTCGGTATTCGTTGCATCGATAACCGCTTTTGTTCTGAGCAGCAGACAATCTGCCGGAATAGCAGTAATATCATCCTGAAGTTTTAGCAAGGTATAAATGTTATCAAGGTTCTGGTTTTTTGATGTGGCAAAACGCTCACTAATAACAAGCAACGGTTTAAGACTTTTTTCCCATAAATTTAATTCTTCCTGTAATGCTGTTATTTTAGCGTTGATGGCTACGGCTGACAGTTTATCAGCATCCAGCCTTTTTACAATCTCTGCCTGTTTTGCAATGTTATCGGTTTGTTTCGTGGTTATTGACGGATCTTTAATGGCATTTATTTTTTCCTTTGCCGCTTTGTAACGGTGAACTGCATCGGTGAAAGCAAGGAATGCTACAGCTTTTTCTTTGTTATTAAGCTGCGCAATGATCTTCTGGTCAATAGTATCAATATCATATTGAGATACGCTTGCTGTACTATCAAAAAATGATTTAAAGTCACAGGCAGACAGGATGGGGGGTAACTTAAATTGATCGGTAAAAGATTTTAAATCAATCTGTATTTTTTCAAGCAGTTCTTTCCATTGGCTGAGTAGATGTTGCAGATCTTTCTGTTCAGGCGGCAGAAGTTCAATGTTGCTGATAAAAAACCACGGATGTCTTCCCTGATCGGCATCCCTATCTATTTCTGCTTTTAACCCGGCAATTTTTTTAAGCTCATCGATATACGCAGTTAATTTACTTGTAGAAATGTCTGCTTCGGCAAAAGAAATTTTGACCTGATTGAGTGCACCGGACAAATCGCCCAACTCATCTCTTAAGCGCAGAAATGCCCAGAGATGATCATGAATGGTTTTATTCTGACAACCAAATTTTTCATTTAAAGTATCAACATATTTAGCCAGATAATCTCTGTGCTGTTTAAATTCATTGAATTTTTCTTTTAGTGAGGTAACATTTTCTTCTGATGGCAGCAGCTCAAGTCTCTTTTTAAAAGATTTCAAAACTTCTGTTTTTTTTGCTTTGGTTGAATGAAGCTCCAGACAATACGGACCAAGCCCGGCTTTACTAAGCCGTTCATATACGACATTGAGTGCTGCCATTTTCTCAGCTAGGAACAAAACTCTTTTTCCTTTGATGAGTGCATTGGCAATAATATTGGTAATAGTTTGTGATTTTCCTGTACCGGGTGGTCCTTTAATTGTGAGGTTTTTACCTTTTGCTACATCGACTAAAGCACTGTGCTGAGAAGCATCCGCAGGCGTGATAAGTAAAGGAACAGCCTTTTCTACCTCCGGGGTATCGATATCATAATCACCTGCATAATCATTACCAGTACTTTCTTCGGATCCCCCTAGTAATTTTTTCAGCAGCTTACTCTTTGCAACCAGCGCCTGTGCTGAATTCAAATCATGATACATCACCAAACGCTCAAAACGGAAACGACCAATTGTGATAAAACGCTGGATACGCCAGCTATTTTTTTTGGGGATGGTCACTTGTTGTATGTGTCTGGCTGCTTTGGTCATGTAATCTTCAGGGGAGTCTTCTGTATCAAATTCCGGAAGCTGAATGCCGAAATTTTTTTGCAGATATTCCGACAGACACAGGTTAACTTCAGGCTCTTCACCGGTACTGCGAATATAAAAAATGTAACCTTTTTTTGAGCGTTCTTTAACGATTTCCAGCTGTAGCAATAAAAGTGGTGCAATACAGGGTTTATCTGAACTTTCCGCTTCATACAACTTTAAAAAACCAAAGACAATATAAAATGTGTTAACACCAAACTCTTCAATATCAGAATGTACAATAGTCGTCAAACCACTTAATTTATTTTCCATTTCTGTGGGTTTTAAGCGTGTCTGAATGTAGTTATTGGTACGAGATAAGCGTTTTTGCTTATCTCCATTCACAGGCTGTGGCATTTCATAGTCAGGATTCAGACCATGTTTTTTGGCAATTTCAATATTGGTTAAACGCTCTTTTTCATTCCAGACTGGTAAATTAAGCTGTTTCCGAATTTTGTTACGTAAAGCGTTGTCAATTTGATTTTTTTTATTTTGCGCATCTTCTTCATCTTCATCCATGTCATCCATTGCGCTAATGTAATCTTCATCTGTGAGCTTAGCCTGTTCAAAGCGGAGGCGGAACTCTCGTGTTTCTTCATCAGCAGGATTTTGGTCTTCTTCCGGCAGCGGTTTAAACGTTAGTTTTTTACCATCTGATAGTTTGCTGTAAATAAAATCAGGCAACTCATCAATAATGCGAATATGTTGGCGGGAGCGCTCACTGTGTCTGAACGATATCAGATTGTTTTTTTTACTTGTGTCCAGGAGTTTATCCCGATATTTTTCAAAGCTTTCTGTAATAAAAGCAATATGTTCACTATTCGTTTGGTTTGTATTCGCTTTATCTCCCTGATCCATTGTCCTTTTCCTCTGCATGATCCTTTTTTCTGATCTGTCCACTGCTTGTATACGATGGCTATAAATTTTTATTAACCGTTGATACGCCGTGTTTACACATAATACGTTCAATTAATTTTAAGTGTTTATCCAGCGCACCCTGCTGTTGTTTTACTACCTTCAAAGCAGCTTCTCCCATCTGAATACCCCGTTGTGGCTGTTGCAACAAAGAGATTAAATTTTCCTTTAGTTCTTCTGTATCAGATACAATGGTTAAGGCTCCACCTGACTGAAAATAATCGGCTACTGCCTGAAAATTAAATACATGGGGTCCGGCTATCTGAGGCAGGGCAAGCACTGCAGGTTCCATGAAATTATGCCCGCCAACGGGTACCAGCGTTCCGCCCATAAAGACAATATCACAGGCACTGAGCAGTAAAAACATCTCTCCCATTGTATCTGCAATAATCATATCGGTATCTTCTGTAACAGGCTCATTTTTGCTGCGACGTATACATTGAAAACAGGTGCTTCCAAGTTTGTTCACTTCATCAAAACGTTGTGGATGACGGGGGACAATTACAAAAAGTACATCATTTATTTGCTGCTTTATTGCACGAAAAACCGGTAACAGCAACGCCTCTTCTCCGTTGTGCGTACTCACTGCGATAATAATTTTTGTGCTTTCAGTTTTGTTTTTCAACCAGGTATTGCGTAATTTTTTCCCTTGTTCACGTATATTTTTAGGTGGTTTGATGTCATACTTCACAGAGCCTGTTATATGTAGCTTTTCGGGTGCCAAACCCAACTTTAAAAATCGTTGTCCATCTTTTTCATGTTGTGCTGCCAGAATGTCTACGGACTCTAACATATTTTTTACAGCTTTACCTGCTTTGGCATATTTTTTAAAAGAACGTTCTGATAACCGGGCATTAGCAACCATCAACGGAA
>JAPORK010000523.1 GCA_026710285.1 Endozoicomonadaceae bacterium
TGCAACCGGTAACGCACAGATCACCTTTTACCTTCAAACCAGCCGGTAACGATTTAAATCCCAGACTGTATTTAAAGTTAAAATATGCTATCAAAAGCTACCTGAACAGCCAATCAAAAACGGTAACTTTTCACAATGTCATTCAGGACCAACGCTTCGGTCAATTCTTTAAGCTATTGATTTAAAAAGGATTTTTTATTTTTTACTGTAAAAATATCTTTATAAATCAATAGTTTACAGTTTAATCCATAGTAGATTTTTAAAAACTGTCCGAAGTATTATCAGGACAAGATCACACTTTTCTTCAAATAATAGCTCTTCACGAAACGAATCATCTCATCCGGAGTCTTGCATTAAGAGCTGATGATGTTGTTTATGAATATGATTGTGATCATTTTTGATTTTGCCATCGCTTTGTTCATTGCAGATACGGAAATCTACAGGAATATAGTTGTTATTTTCAGGGGCATACCAAATCGCACTGACCACACTTACCTCATGAATAACACCATGAATTATTCATTATTTACGTCACTGGCTTCCTTCTTTTGCGGGAAAGACCTTTGATCAGCGAAACAGGTAAACCAGTCAGACAAAAAAGTAGTACAACAACAATATTATGCCTGAATACCACCAGCGGCAGAAGAAATTCCACTCATGCCCTGCTTAATCAGATCGGCAACATAGCAAAGACAACCACCAAACTGTTCTGCTGATTGTTGAAAATTCTGTGGGGTAATATTAGCCAGAAGGATACGTTGATGAAGATAGTAATGTTGTGTTTCCTCATCAATACTCAGACAGGCACGTTCATCACGGATAAATCCTGTACTGCGGGTTAACAAAAGGTTATTTGCCACTGCTTGATCCCGAGTATTTTCAGCAATTTTTCCAAGATCAGCTTCCAGCCATATACACTTATTTCTGCTATAACAAAAAACATCGTGATCACCAAATATCAGCGTGTAGCGACCCTTTTCTTCTGTTAACGAATCCAGATGATTGTTTTTTGCAAACTGTGTCATTAATGCTTTAAAATCCATACAGAGATACTCTTTGAATTTTTTTATTAATAATATGATGAGTGAATTATTAACTACAATGAGATGATGTTATTATCTGCCACAGAATTATATTCTGAAGTTTAAAAAACGACTCACTGGTGGTATAAAAGCAGACAATATACAGGCTAACTATAACGGTAAATATTACCAACAAAGCATAACCCTATGGTTGAAAAACGTTGATTATACCACCACAACAAAAGGAGTATTTGCAGATTATGACTTATTACATTGGGTTAATGTCAGGCACGAGCGCTGATGGTATTGATGCTACCCTGGTAAAAATTACTGATGATACCACAGAACTCATTGCACATTTATTTGCAGCTTTTCCACAACAGCTCAGACAGATTATCTTAACTCTACAAAATAACGACTACTGTTCATTAAAAACATTAGGCATGCTCAATTACCGTCTTGGCTGCTGTTATGCTGAAATCGTCACAAAGCTGCTGGCAGATACTGGCTTTGACCTCAAACAGATTACAGCCATCGGCTGTCATGGTCAGACTATTTCACACCACCCGCATGGTGATGCTCCTTTTTCCATGCAGGCAGGCGACCCTAATATCCTTGCAGAAAAAACCCAAATCAGCGTCGTTGCTGATTTCAGAGGAATGGATATTGCCTGTGGAGGTACAGGTGCGCCACTGGTTCCTTCACTGCATCAGGCGTTATTCTCTGACTCGGCTGAAACCAGAGTTATTGTTAATCTCGGCGGAATAGCTAATATGACCTTGCTTGCACCTGGCAGAGAAGTCACCGGGTTTGACAATGGTCCGGCCAACTGCCTGATGGATGGATGGATTCACCACCACTTCCCTGCGTTGCAATTTGACAAAGAAGGTCAATGGGCCGCAACGGGTCATGTTGATCAGGATCTGCTTAATGCGATGTTAGCGGAGCCCTATTTTCATCTTCGCCCTCCAAAAAGTACAGGTAAAGAGTTGTTTAATCAACAGTGGTTACAAAATTATTTGAATCGGTACCCCACAAAACAGCCGCAAGATATACAGGCGACTTTATGTGAGCTGACGGCAACCGTCATCGCAAAAGATATTATGCAGTATGCACACAGCACGGATGGAATATATATTTGTGGAGGCGGTGCCTGTAATACTCACCTGCTAAACCGTTTAAGTGCGCAATTGCCTTCCTGCTATATCGCACTGAGTGATGACCTGGGGATTCCAACAAATTGTGTTGAAGCAATCGCTTTTGCATGGCTGGCACGATGTCGAATAAAACACCAAGCCGGAAATATTCCATCTGTTACTGGCGCAAAAAAACCGGCGTTACTTGGTGGTATTTATCGTCCTTATGCGTAAAACTGATCCTAATCCAATGTGTGCATGCGGCAATAATATCAGCCAGATAAATAAACTTACTGTTAATGAATAGCATAAATGTGAGTTATCAGGTAAAATTTTGTCCAGTGATTAAGGTGCAGTACCATGACCTCTGTAAAAAAGAGTGCCTGACTGTATGTGAAAGAGTAAACATCTGTTAAATTTTAGCGCAACACAAGTGATTATCCGGTGAATGAGCAATTAAAATATATACGTAATTTTTCTATTATCGCCCATATTGATCATGGGAAATCTACACTGGCGGACCGCTTTATCCAATTTTGTGGTGGATTATCTGATCGTGAAATGCAGGCACAGGTGCTTGATTCAATGGATCTTGAAAGAGAACGCGGTATTACTATAAAAGCGCAAAGCGTGACGCTTTCTTATAATGCTGATGATGGAAAGCAATATCAGTTAAATTTTATCGATACACCAGGTCATGTTGACTTTTCTTATGAAGTTTCAAGATCACTGGCCGCCTGTGAAGGTGCCCTGCTGGTTGTTGATGCAGGACAAGGCGTTGAAGCACAGTCAGTTGCCAACTGTTACACAGCCATAGAGCAAGGGCTGGAAGTCATGCCTGTTCTCAATAAAATAGATCTGCCTCAGGCTGAGCCTGAACGTGTTGCACAGGAAATTGAAGAGATCATCGGCATTGATGCGACCCATGCAGTGCATTGTTCAGCCAAAAGCGGTCAGGGCATAAAAGCGGTTCTGGAGCAGCTTGTTCATCTTATTCCTCCTCCGTCAGGTGACCGGAATGCTCCTTTGCAGGCGTTAATTATAGATTCATGGTTTGATAATTACTTAGGCGTGGTATCCCTGGTAAGAGTAAAAAATGGTTGCCTGAAAAAAGGCGATAAAATGTTGATAAAATCAACAATGGATGTGTATAGCGTTGATGATATTGGTGTTTTTACACCTAAGCGTAAATCAACACAACAATTAGAAGCCGGTGAAGTGGGCTATGTTGTTGCGGGTATTAAGGATATTCACGGTGCACCGGTAGGAGACACTATTACCCACGCAAAGACAAAAGAAGCAGAGGCATTGCCCGGCTTTCAGAAAGTAAAACCACAAGTCTATGCAGGACTTTTTCCTGTGAGTGCTGATGACTTTGAAGGGTTTCGTGAAGCGTTGGAAAAACTAAGCCTGAATGACGCATCACTCTTTTATGAGCCAGAAAGCAGTGACGCACTGGGTTTTGGTTTTCGCTGTGGCTTCCTGGGCATGCTGCATATGGAAATTATCCAGGAACGGCTGGAACGTGAATATAATTTGGATCTGATCACAACAGCACCTACGGTTATCTATGAAATTTTGCAAAAAAAAGGTGGGGTTATCAATATAGATAACCCTTCATCTTTGCCCGACCCTGGCGCTATTGAAGAAATTCGTGAACCCATTGTACAGGCAAACATCTTAGTCCCCCAGGATTACCTAGGTAATGTTATTACGCTGTGTGTTGATAAACGGGGCGTACAAAAGGAGATGTTATTTATTGGAAATCAGGTATCTCTCCGCTATGATTTACCAATGAGCGAGGTTGTTCTGGATTTTTTTGATCGTCTCAAATCGGTTAGCCGGGGATTTGCATCTTTAGATTATTCCTTTGACCGCTTTGAAACATCACATATGGTTAAGCTTGATATTTTAATCAATGGTGAAAAAGTTGATGCCTTAGCCCTCATTGTTCATCGTGACAGCGCACAAACCCGCGGGCGTTTTTTAGTAGAGACAATGAAAGAAATTATTCCAAGACAAATGTTCGATGTTGCCATTCAGGCTGCACTTGGCGGGCAAATTATTGCCAGGAGTACAGTAAAAGCCTTGCGAAAAAATGTTACTGCAAAATGTTATGGTGGTGATGTCACAAGAAAAAGAAAGCTGCTGGAAAAACAGAAACAAGGCAAAAAGCGTATGAAGCAGATAGGTCGGGTGGAAATCCCACAAGAAGCTTTTTTAGCAGTTCTGAGAGTAGAAAAGCCTTCAAAATAAAATAAATAGCTCCGCGAGCTTTTGGAGCGGATATTTATATTTTTTTATGAAAACAACTTTAAAATGGATAACGTACAATGACCGATAGTATTTTTTCACTCATATTACTCATCCTTGTTGCAATAAGCCTTGTTGTAACATTATTAGATATTTTTTGGCTTAGTAAAAGGGCAGGCACAGATAATAAAAAAACCAAAGACAAAACAGGACCAATAGCTGCTATACGGTCTATACTTCCGGTTTTACTCTTTGTTTTAATCGTTCGTTCTTTTCTTTATGCACCCTTTAAAATTCCTTCTGGCTCGATGATTCCAACTTTGAAAATAGGTGATCACATCCTGGTCAGTAAATTTGCTTACGGTTTACGTTTGCCTTATTTTGGAAATAAAATTGTATCCATCGCTGAACCTAAGCGGGGCGACATTATTGTTTTTAGCAGTACTGATGAGTTTAGCCGGCAAAACAATGGGGTGACTGAAGATTTAATTAAGCGCCTGGTGGGTATGCCCGGAGATCATATCCGTTATGAAGGAAAAAATCTGTACATCAATGGTGAACTCATTAGTAAAAAGTTTATTATTACAGAAAAAGGCAGCTATGATGCTAGCCTTGAAGGCGCTTATCCTTATGATGTTTATAAAGAAGCTTTAGGAAAGCACTCCTTCAGTGTTATTAATTATCCTGTGGTTAATGCACCTTCCGGAAGCTGGACTGTTCCCAAGGGTATGTATTTTATGATGGGGGATAACCGCGATCTGAGTGATGACAGCCGTTACTGGGGTTTTGTACCTGAAAAGAACATCATTGGAAAAGCGATAGTTGTATGGATGCACTGGCCTTCATGGGGACAGCTGCCTACATTCAAATATAACCGAGTCCTTCAATAGCTTAACGACTTAAACCAACACAGTGTAGCACTATTATCAAATAACACAGAGGTTCTATGCAGCACATTAATTTTGCACTCATCCTTGTTCTTGCTGTATTTATAACGGGCATCATTACTTTGCTAGAAAAAATAATTTTCGCCCCTAAACGCAAGAAACTTCAGTTGCCGTCAACAACAGAGGATATACAGACCTCCTCTTTGAAGACACCGGCATGGATAGCATTTTGTCAATCCATTTTCCCCATTCTCTTTCTGGTATTAATTTTCCGGTCATTTTTATTTGAGCCTTATCAAATTCCTTCAGGTTCAATGATTCCAACGCTACATCCCGGTGATTTTATTTTGGTCAATAAATTTGATTATGGATTGCGATTACCTGTGACCGGACACAAAATAGTTTCGGTCAATAAACCTAAAAGGGGTGATGTCATGGTATTTAAATTTCCTGAAAATCCTAACATTAATTATATTAAGCGTGTTGTAGGGTTACCAGGAGACCATATCCGCTATGAGAACAAATTACTTTATATCAATGATAAGTTGGTTATAAATAAGCATACTACTGTAGTTTCAGAACATGAAGAAGATAAAAAAGCAGATCAAAAAAATGATTTAACACCTACCTTTTACGATGAACAATTGGGTAAACATAATTTCAAGATAAAAATTTATCCGGATATTAGTTATGATAATGGTACCCGATGGACTGTTCCAAAAGGTATGTATTTTGTTATGGGTGATAACAGAGACAGAAGTTATGACAGTCGTTTTTGGGGGTTTGTACCTGAAGAAAATATAGTAGGTAAAGCTATTTATGTGTGGATGCACTGGCTCCACTGGTATCAGCTACCAAAATTTAGCCGCAATCAGGCAATTCCTTGAATCAGGGTATAATGCATAAATTAAAAACCGTAAATTGAGTTGTTTTACGGTGTCTGACTAATGTTTTTCAATTGCTTATTACATAGTGTGTTTTTTACATTCATATTTGCGATAGAAATTTTTCTAAAATACGGTGGTTTCAGGATATATTTAATGCAAATTGTGGTACACTGGTAATTCCAAAATAATACCGGGGATGAATTATAGTCAACGTGAATAAGTCACTGAAAAAATTGCAATACCAACTGGGATACCAGTTTCAGAATACAGACCTCCTGATGCTGGCACTGACTCACCGTAGTCATAGTGGAGAAAATAATGAACGCCTGGAGTTTTTGGGTGACTCTGTTGTAAACCTGATTATAGCGGAATCACTTTATAAAAAATTTCCATCCGCCACAGAAGGGCAGCTAACCCGACTGAGAGCCTGTCTTGTTCGTGGTAAAACCATTGCAGAAGTGGGAGAAGAGCTTAACATTGGAAGTTCTCTGCGTCTGGGTCCTGGTGAAATCAAAAAAAATTCTTATCAGTCCTCTTCCATTATTGCAGATGTAGTGGAGTCTGTTATTGGTGCAATTTATCTCGATGGGGGGCTGGATGTCTGTCGTCAGTGTATATTAACGTGGTTTTCTTCACGTATTGCTATGTCTACCATAGATGCTCAGAAAAACAAAGACCCTAAAACAAGATTGCAGGAATGGCTACAACAAAAAAAACAGCCTTTACCTAATTATGAATTAATCAATGTACAGGGTGAAGCGCATGACCAAATATTTACGGTACAATGCCAGGTACTAGAGTTTCAACCGGTTACAGGGGAAGGTAATAGCCGTCGCAGTGCAGAACAAAAGACTGCGAGAAAAATTTTGATTGCTGCCGGTCTGGAGGAAAGTGAATAATATGCAACAAAACGCTATAACGAATAAACGCTGTGGATATATAGCTATCGTAGGACGACCGAATGTAGGTAAATCAACACTACTAAATCATCTCCTTGGGCAAAAACTCAGCATCACATCACGAAAACCTCAAACAACTCGCCATCGCATATTAGGCATCAAAACCGAAAATAACATCCAGGCAATTTATGTAGATACACCAGGAATACATAAAACCAGCCAACATGATAAAGCGATCAACCGATATATGAATCAGGCTGCTTTTTCTGCTTTACCTGATGTCGATGTTGTGGTTTTTGTGGTTGACCGGCTTATCTGGACAGACGAAGACGAGATCGTGCTCAAACGCTTAGAAAATTGCCACAACGCGGTTATTCTTGTGGTTAATAAAATTGATCGTATTGAAAATAAAGAGCAACTAATGCCCTGGCTTGACCGCCTGTCACGGCGCATGAACTTTGCACATATTGTTCCTCTCTCCGCCTTGAAAGGACACAATATGGATCGATTGGAACGTTTGACCCATGATTTCCTTCCAACCAAAACACACTTTTTTGATGAAGATCAGATTACAGATCGTAGCTGCCGTTTTCTTGCTGCTGAAATTGTGCGTGAAAAAATTATGCGGCAAATAGGAGCAGAACTTCCTTATCAGGTTACTGTAGAGATAGAACAATTCGTTGTTGAAGAAAATTTGACAACCATCAATGCGCTCATCCTGGTGGAACGTTCAGGTCAGAAAAAAATTGTTATCGGAGAAAAGGGTAACCGACTGAAACGTATCGGTATGGAAGCCAGAACAGATATGGAAAAGATGTTTGATCAGCATGTCATGCTGCATTTATGGGTTAAAGTACGTAGCGGCTGGGCTGATGATGAACGCTCTTTAGCAAGCCTAGGTTATGATTAATTGATGGTGCAAAGTGAGCATCAGCGCTTTACATCCGGCATGGGTATTGCACTGTTTCCCTTATAAAGAGAGCAGTGTCATTGCAGATATTTTAACAGCAGATGCAGGAAGAGTCTCTTTAATTGCTCACAACATTAAAAAACAAAACAAAAAAAAGTTCAGCGGCACAACATTACAACTTTTCCAGCGTTTTCAGATCAGCTGGCGGGGAAATGGCAACCTCAAGACACTAACAAACATTGAAGCAGATAAAAGTTTACGCCTCCAGGGCAGGCATCTCTTTTGTGGTTTATACGCCAATGAACTTTTGGTCCGCCTGCTCAAACACCATTTGCCTTCTCAGGAAATATTCAGAATTTATGAATGGCTGATCATCGCACTGAGTAAAAAGGTAACGCCTGAATCTTGTTTACGTTTATTTGAAAAAGGACTTCTTGATCAGCTAGGTTATGGTCTGCCTTTACAGTTTGAAGCTGAAACACTGATACCTTTGCAACCGAATCAACACTACACCTACAACCCTCTGAACGGTTTTTCACGTAAAACTGAACATGATGATCTTGTAGATTTTCCTGGCTGGCTTTTACTCAATTATGCAAAAAATCAAATTAGTGAAGAAATGCTACCCCTGCTAAAACAGCTAAACAGAATGGCGTTGAAGTGTCTATTGGGAAATGAACCATTAAAAAGTCGCTCACTTTTCAAAACAATCAATCAAAAATAGCTGTAATCTAACCCCAGCTCGGAGATTTGCTAGCACAATACTATGTTCTATGTCATTATTTTCAAAAATATGCTGTCATTCTGGTAGTGCACATATTATTGTGTCTGCTGGGAATGAAAAACATCGTTTTTTTATAGCCCGCATATAGTTCTGAAGCATTATCAATCAGCACTGGCAGCATAAACAGCATTTACGATTTATTTTAGTTAAATAATCGAATCTAAAGCATAAGTATTAAAGGTATAAACTTGTGCTTTTCCTGCATCTATATCCCGTTGTAACTTACCAAGAGCGAAAAACACCCCCCCCTCAATAATAGCAAGTGAAAGCCAAAACAACCTCTCAAGCATTGGTTTGTTTGGTTCCAGTGCAAGCTTTCCAAAATATGCCATGCTTATAAAATGTTTCACCCGCTGAAACATAAAATTTAATTTTTGTATTGCAGGTCCAATCTTATCGAAGAATGCACCAATGCGGCTTATCGTTTTTAACGTTATGTTTTTTATACCCCTTAATAAATTAATAAAAGGTTCTGCCATCTTTTTTATAATTGTAGGAGTAGCTTTCTCGGCGGAATTAAAAGCTTTAGATGCTGGTCTACTAATGCTCTTAGCAATGGACATCACTGCATCCTTTGATTTTTTCCCCATGTACATCACTGCATCCTTTGATTTTTCCCCCATGTACAGCAGTACATTTTCTACGCCTTGCAATAAAGAGTCCATGCCGTTTACCAAACCAATAAAAGCACCTGCCAGCTTATCAAGAAATCTATCTATACGACTGTCACTTTTTGATACTGCTTGCGCAAAGGATTTTGCTCCTTCAACATCGTCCTTTTGTTGCTGAGGATCTGCTCTATTATTGTATTTGACAAGCATTACTGTTTCTGTTGTGAAATTAACAGAACCCACTGGTTACCCCCTATAAATTTTTCTCAAATCATTAACGTTAGTCTAATCAAGTATTTAGATTAATTATTTTCTTATTTTTCTATCCACTGATGCATACTATCAAAGCAATGAAAGACTTTTGCTGTAAAATAATACAAGCCAGCTATTTAAATGCCATAATCACTTAAATCAGGAATAATGTTCTGAACAATACCTGCAAATTAAAAGTTTTATGTAAACAAGCAACTCAAATCTTTATAAAAAATAAAATTTTAAATAGCACACTCAATCATGGAAGCCTATTATACCACAGTAAAAGCACAAATCAAAACTTCTTTCAAATCGTTATAATTAATGCCTTTCATCTGACAGATAGAATTATATCCGGGAAGCTGTGAACCTTTTTGAGTTTTTGAAATTATATTAAAAAAATCTAATATTCAATATGTTATGTAATTTTAGTTTTTAATTGTTTTATAATTTAGTAATATTAATCACTAAAAATGCACTCTGATGTTATATAAATTGTGCATAAAGAAAGAACAGGCTAACTTTAACAGGTAAAAAGTACATAGCTATTTCCATATTAAAAATCAGGAAAAATAACATGATGAAAGATAAATACAATATTGCTATTGCAGGCGCAACGGGTATTGTCGGAGAATCTATGCTGAAGCTACTGGAAGAAAGAGCTTTTCCGGTAAACGAAGTTTATCCTTTGGCCAGTGAACAATCAGCAGGCAATACCGTTCCATTTAAAGGTACGCACTTAATTGTTGAGTCGTTAGCAACCTTTGATTTCAGCAAAGCAGATATTGCACTATTTTCCGCAGGTGGTGCTATTTCAAAAACCTGGGTTCCTAAAGCCACAGAACAGGGTTGTATTGTGATTGATAATACTTCCTGCTTTCGCTATGAAGATGACATTCCTCTGGTTATCCCTGAAGTTAATGAAAAAGCGATCGCTCAATATAAAAATAAAAAAATCATTGCCAATCCAAACTGCTCAACGATTCAAATGCTCGTTGCTTTAAAGCCAATCTATGATGCAGTAGGAATTACCCGTATCAATGTGGCAACCTATCAGTCTGTTTCAGGTGCCGGAAGAAAAGGAATCACTGAGCTGTCTTCACAGACCGGTAAATTACTCAACGGTATCACTGTAGATCCGGAGACATTTCAGACACAAATAGCTTTTAATGCCATCCCCCAGATTGATTTTTTTGAAAGCAATGGTTATACACGCGAAGAGATGAAAATGGTCAGAGAAACACAAAAAATATTTAATGATTACACCATAAAAATTAATCCTACCTGCGTTCGTATTCCGGTTTTTTTTGGGCATGCAGAAGCAATAAACATAGAAACAACAAAAAAAATTAGTGCCGAAGAAGTAAAGCAACTATTACAAAATACACCCGGAGTAACTGTTGTTGATACAAGAAAATCTGCCGGATACCCAACGCCAGTTCCTCATGCATCAGGAACCAATGATGTTTTTGTCGGCCGAATCAGAGAGGATATTTCTTGTGACCTGGGTATAAATATGTGGGTTGTAGCAGACAATGTCCGCAAAGGAGCTGCACTGAACTCCATTCAGATTGCAGAACAGTTGATTAATCATTTTATAAAGTGTTAATTTATTTTCATCAGCTGTACATTTTTATATCCTTGCAATTAAAATATAGAGTATGTACCAGGAAATGATGGAGAAACCTGTACACATTCAGTTATACTAATATAAATGGGCGACACAATGATGATAAAAAGGATTTTTAGCATGCTTCGGATATTAGTTATAACACTGATACTGATAGCGGCTGTTCACTCAGGAAATGTGTTTGCTATAGGACTCGGGCAGCCAGCTTTACACTCTTTATTAAATCAACCGCTTAATCTGACTATTGATGTACTTGATGCTAAAAATTTCAAACCAGAGCAAATCATTCCCAACCTTGGAAGCGCTAATGATTTTGATCGTGCTAAAAAAGCCCGCCCGCATTTTCTGAATAAACTCAAATTTACTACGATAAAACATGACGGCAAATTACAAATAAAAGTGTCCAGCGAAGGACCTGTCAACGAACCACTCATCAATTTTTTGCTGGAGATAAAATGGCCAAAGGGAAGAGTTTTAAGAGAATACACCATTTTACTTGATCCGCCCGCATTTGGTACGCGAGAAGTTGCAGACGAAGAACAACCCCTGAAAGAAAACAATAGTACCGAAACAGCCTCCAAAGATAGCATATTAAATCAGCAGACTTATACTGTTAAACCAAATGATAGTTTATGGGATATCGCCAGTCAGTTTTCAGCCAACAACATCATGCCGGAACAAATGATGTCTGCGATACAAAAAGCTAACCCCCATGCTTTTATGCAGGACAATCCTGATAAATTAAAAAAAGGCGCATTACTCAATATTCCCGCTAAACACAAAACAATCAACACAGAAAATACAGCTAAAAAATTTGATGAAACCGATACGCTTATAAAAATTCAACACCAGCAACTGGAACAACTTTCCTCTGAAAATATAAAATTACTGGAAAAGCTTGAACAACTTGAGGCACAGATTGATGTATTAGATAATGTAATTGCCAACCAAACAGAGAACAAGCCTGATAAAATAACGGAAACTCGCCAACAAAAACCGCCCGTTTTGACAACACAAAAAGAGTATGCAAAGCAGCTTCCTGCACCAATAACAATAGAAAACATTAATAATCTACTCCTATCAAAACCTGCCAACGAACCGGCTGCCACAGACAGATCCGATCCGGACAGTTCTGAAGAGATAAAAGAATATAGTCTTTTACAGGATAAACAACCAATACCTCCTGCTATAAAAAATAAACCAACACCCGACGTAATAAATGCTAAAATTGAACAAAAGCATACTGCTGAGCCACAACCTTGGTACGCTACATTGTTTAATGATTTTAACCATTTTTTGTTATTGTCAGCAGGCGCTATTCTGATACTTCTTCTTGGATGGCTGTTTGAGAAAAAACGTAAACAGCGTAAAGAAGAAGAGGATATGAACAACCTCCTTGAAGCAGAAGCGCTTGAAGAAGAAAATAACAGAAAAAATACGCAAGAAAATCCATCTGAACAACCACAGACTCAAAACCTGTCCGCTGATGCTACAACATTCTCAGAATTAATTTCTGACCCGTCATCATCAGAATCAATATCAGCCAAACCGGCAGCTGAAGAAAAACAGTCAGACCAACAACAAGATAATAACACCTCGCAAAACGTAGAAGCAGAAGAAGAGAGTGAAAGTACAACACCCGAATTAAATATACAAGAAGATAATATTGAATTTTCTACCACTCCTGATAATGAATCAGCCCCTGACAAAACCTCGGAAGAAAGCATAGCAAGTGAACTCACGCTTGACCTGGAAGAAGACGGAATATTAACAGATGACATATCAGATGAAAAACCAGAAGATCAATCACAAAAAATCGCTGACGACAATGAAGCAGCAACTACTGAAAATGTTAGTATCGATAAACAACCTGCTCCTGAGCCAGAAATAAAAGCCAATGATACAGATCTATCTGCACAACTTGAACAACTTGACGAAGAACTCAATACATTATCAGAAGAGTTTTCTTTTGCAGAAGATGCAGAAGATGCAGACGAAAATGAAGAAGCACCAGTAGAAACTAATCTTACTCAGGAAAGCAAAGATGAGGATGAAGGGATACTTTCACTGCTTGATCTTGCACGGGCTTACCTAGAAATGGACGACAAAGATGAAGCTGCTGCCATATTAAAGCGCGTTATAAATAAAGGGGACGAAACTGAAAAAGCAGAAGCAGAAGAACTGTTAAAACGTTGTCAGCAGTAGTTAATACAAAATATACCGGTACAGCTACTTTTTAGCTAATACAAGATAAAGGACTTGATAAGTACATGGAATACCCTTTTGTTGCCTCAACCCTTCATAAGCTGTTATAAATCGTTGAAATTTAGAAGGGTGGGTTAGACCCGTAGTCATGCTGGCATTAATAACCGTATTAATGCCTACCGATTTAAATTCTCGCAGCAGCTCTGTGACACTTGTATAGTAAAGCGTTACTTGTTGATGATGTGCGTTTTCTACTTTGAGCGAAGAATGGTTGCAGATTTTTATTTGCTGCTCCGGCGTATCGTAGTCATTCGCATGTGGTTGTTGATCAATATTCAGCCACAACGTTCTCATTTCTGCAAGACTACCTGCTGCCAGCGTAGCACAAACAAAATAACCTCCTGGTTTTAATACTCTGCCAACGTCACTTAACACATTACTCAACTGACACCACTGGACAGCTAGGTTAGAAAAAGCCAAGTCGAAGCTTTCATTTGGGAATGGGAGCGCTTCAATACCACCTGAACACCATTGAACATTCTTATAACAACGGCTTTTTGCTTCTGTCAACATCCCCATGGAAAAATCAATACCAGTTACTTTAGCATGCTGGTACTTAACTGATAAAGCATGCGTCCATTTTCCTGTACCGCATCCAAGATCCACGATGGTACCGGCTTTTTCAGGCAGGTAAAGCATTAGATGAAGAGCTACATTATTCTGCAATCTGGCAGATGCATCATATTTTTTTGCAGCACGACTAAAGTTACGTGCAATCCGTTGCTTTTCTTTTAAGCGCAGTAAATTACTGCCAAAAACGTCATGCTGAACAAATAAACTCATCGAATTAACACTATGCTTCGTCACAATATCTGGTATTACTTTATAAGCTCCGTGCTTTTAAATCTTATACAACAAATTTGACACTGATCGTGTAAATAGATGCTGATAAGATTTTAGCAATCATAAAGAGTTCAAAATGAAACAATCTGTTTATTATGATACAAACAGAAAATACTATTGTTTATCTGGTAATTTCTCGCTGAAACAACAGGTATTAAATACTACTGTGAATATACTCTGCATTTACCGTTAATGAAATCACAAAATTATCCGGTCAATTTTTAACTCTGCAAGAAGCATAACACACTGTAACAAGGTAAGTCTATTGGAATAAAATTAAAATTATATTTTTTTGTAATGTGATATTCTAAAGCTGATCAATCCGGTTAAAATCTAAAGCCCAAAAATATTATCATTTCTCATTATTTTCACTTTTTGTAAAAAGGTGATGAACAGACTTTGAGAGGAAAGGCAATTACAAACAGACCCTCTGGTGTTATGCAGTAGCATTTTTTGTGCGGCTAATTGCCTGCCTGTCACGATGGAACGCACACAAAACAGTTTAAATGACTTTGGGGGTAGCTTGTGGTTTGGTATGGCTTCGACTTCGCTCAGCCACCGCAAAATCCTGGTCGAGCGGAGTCGAAGCAATTGTAAAAATAACCGTTACTAGAAATATTTC
This sequence comes from Endozoicomonadaceae bacterium, assembly GCA_026710285.1. Classification (GTDB taxonomy): domain Bacteria; phylum Pseudomonadota; class Gammaproteobacteria; order Pseudomonadales; family Endozoicomonadaceae; genus JAPORK01. The sequence continues at coordinate 15,002 of JAPORK010000523.1, forward strand.
AATACATTGATAACCAAGAACTTGATGGTCGGAGCGAGAGGATTTGAACCTCCGACCCCCACAACCCCATTGTGGTGCGCTACCAGGCTGCGCTACGCTCCGAATTGCCTTGATTATACTATAAGCTTTTGTCGATGCAAGAGTTTTTTAATATTATTTTTCCGTGTTTTTACGATAAATTATTGTGGAATAAAAGAAGCATTAAATTGACATCCTCTCCTTCCCAAAGGAAGGGAATTCCTCCTGCGAGACGCTCATGCCCGAGCGCAAGAATGTTTCTGGCAG